>JAXHVO010000099.1 GCA_034189135.1 Thermodesulfobacteriota bacterium
CTTGGATTTTGGTCACAGAATCAGCGCTGTTACCTTTAATCCAAAAGGAGCATTTTTTAAATACTCAGCATAGCTTTTGCCATTCTCCCCAGCTTAGCTGGGGGTTTAGCTCTGTAATTAGAACTCAGCCAAAAAAAGCAAAACAAAAACGGACTAAAAAAATTCAGACTCAGACGATACCGGAAACCACTAAACCTTCTACCGTTACCATTGCAGAGAAAGATAAATTTAAAATTGCGGTGATGGAATTTAAATCACTTAATCCGGGAGCGAAAAGTGCGTCTTTAGGTTCCATGATTGCTGAAATGTTCACCACCGAAGTGGTTAACAACAACTCATTTAAAATAGTGGAAAGAGAGCAGCTGAATAAAATATTGGGGGAGTTGCAAATAGGACAGAGCGGAGTCCTTGATACCACGGATGCTCAGAAATTAGGAAAGATTTTAGGGGCCGGTGCCATTATTACCGGATCTGTGATGAAACTGGGAGACAGTCTCCGTATTGATTCACGGATAATAGAAGTAGAGACCGGTATCATTGTCAGTGCGGAAAGAAGAATCTGTAAAGAAAACCTAACGGATATCAGCAGCAATATCGCTGATATGACGGCAGCATTGGCAAAGAAATTTTATAAACAGAAATGATTTAAAGAGAAAAACCAGCTGTTTTCTATAAAAAATTCCACATTAATGCGGTCGCGCCAACTATCCAGCAATAAGGTGCAAAATAATATAATTTACCCCTTTTTACAATTTTCAGAAGTAGTTTCAGGGATATATATCCTATCACGGCCGCCGAAACGGTTCCGGTAACAATCACTTTTATTGAAATTGAGGTGTGGCCGATGGATGAATCCATTCCAACTATCAGGGCGCCCAAAATAGCAGGAATAGATAAAAGAAATGAATAGCGTCCAGCAACCTCTCGATCGACTCCCATAAAAAGTGCCACCGAAATAGTTGACCCGGACCGTGATATGCCGGGAAGGATCGCCAAACCCTGTGTAAGACCAATCACCAGGGCATCTTTGGCAGTCACCCGGCCGATAGGTCTGCCGGTGGGGCTAGAATATCGAGTCACCCACAACAGCAAGCCTGTCACCATCAGCATGATGCCCACGATCCAGACTGCACCGAAGATCTGATCAGCCACCTGGTGAAATAAGATTCCCAACAGTGCGGTGGGAAGTGTACCCATCACAATTAAAGCGGTCATTCGTACCTGTTCATTTCTTGCATACAAAGGTTTATAACCGCCGGCGGCTTTTGCCAGGCCCGGTAAACGGATAAGCGTTATAGATATGGTTTTAATTTCATGGAAAAATACGATGCAAACAGCAATTAATGTTCCTACATGCAGGCTGATATCAAGTAGAAGTTCCGGTTCCTTGAACCCCAGCAGATTCTGGAATAATACCAGATGGCCGGAACTGCTGACCGGCAAAAATTCAGTCAACCCCTGAATAATGCCTAGAAATATGGCTTGTAACGGTTCCAATAAAACACCTATTTTGCTGTATGCCTTAATTCTTTATCAGTATATAACCGATTGCTTGGTTGGATGAGTCAATACCATCACTGCCTGCCCGACAGCAAGGAAAAATAAAAAAAAGAAAATTTGTGTTTGTGGTATGGTGCATGCAGAATGAATCTTGTTGACATAATTTGCTCATTCAAGATAGTTATGAGTATTATCTCATAAATGATTAATAACCAACCGTATAAAATGGGTTGGTGAGTTTTAGTCACAGAGTCCAATAAATGCGTGGTAAACGGGCGCTGACCTAATAAATTCAGGGAAATGCTTATGAAACTAAAAGTTTTGGTGGATAACCACACCATTATTGACAGATATTTTCTCGGTGAACCCGCGGTTTCTTATTTTATTGAAATAAACGGAACCCGGATTTTATTCGATACCGGATATTCCGACATTTTTATTACAAATGCGATCAAAATGGGGATTGACCTGCTTGATCTGGATTTGATTGTTCTGTCCCACGCCCACCTGGATCACACCTGGGGTCTTCAGCATCTTATTCAGTATTTTGCCGAAGCTAAATTTGAAAAAAAACCACATAAACGGCCTACCCTTATTGCCCACCCATCCATCTTTTTTTCTCGAACTTTTCAAAAATTGG
Organism: Thermodesulfobacteriota bacterium; assembly: GCA_034189135.1. NCBI lineage: Bacteria > Pseudomonadati > Thermodesulfobacteriota > Thermodesulfobacteriota bacterium. The sequence continues at coordinate 2,141 of JAXHVO010000099.1, forward strand.
GTGAAATCGGATGCCTGGTTTCCAAGGAAAAGGCCGGGGAATATTTCGATATCAAGCTCAGCCAGGAACCGGTCTGGCTGCATCCAAAACTGGTTTTTCTCGGCGAAATCGAACGAACACTGCCCTTTGAATCGAATAACCCCATTGGGAAAATTCATTCCCAAGAAGGAGAAAAGGACGATTTTGTGTTGGATGATTCGGCGCTTGTATTTCAATCTTCCAAAGGATTGGTGATCATCACCGGATGCGCCCATGCCGGTATTTGCAATACAGTGGAATATGCCATGAGGGTGTGTGGAGAGAAAAGGATAGTCGACATTATCGGTGGCTTTCATTTGCTTGACCCGCCGGAAGATCAACTGTCCGAGACTGTTCGATATTTCAAGAAATGGAACCCCTCCAAAGTCCATGCCTGCCATTGTACGGACCTTGATTCAAAGCTGGCTCTGTCCAGCGTGGTTCCACTGAAAGAGGTCGGCGTCGGTCTTGAGCTTTTATATCAAGATTAATACAACGAAAGGAGTAAAAAATGAAGAAAAAAACGTTTCAAAATTTTTGCATATGGTTGGGTGTTGGAATGCTGGTGTTTTCAATTTTTGCGCCAGCAGCCCATGCGGCTGATACCATAAAAATGGGTGTGGTAGGGGCTCACAGCGGCGATCTTGCTTCATATGGGATACCTACCGTTAAAGCCGCTGAGCTTGTCATCAAAAAGATCAATTCAACCGGAGGAATTCTGGGTAAAAAAATTGAGCTATTGGTGGAAGACGATCAGTGTAAAACCGAAATCGCAACCAACGCAGCGACTAAATTATTGACCAAGAGGGTCAATGTGGTGCTCGGTCATATCTGTAGCGGGCCATGCAAGGCGGCACTGGGAATTTATAAATCGGAAAATGTGATTGCCATGTCTCCGTCGGCTACCAATACCGAACTGACCAAAAGCGGTGAGTATCCGAATTTTTTCAGAACCATTGCCCCCGACGATGCCCAGGCAAAAACACAAATCGATTTTGCGCTCAATGTTTTAAAGGCAAAAAAGATCGCCATTGTACACGACAAAGGTGATTACGGCAAGGGATTGGCAGAATACGCCAAGGGTTTTCTTGAGAAAGACAGCAGGGCAAAACTCGTGCTTTATGAAGGCATCACTGCCGGGGCCGTCGATTACTCAGCCATAATTAACAAAGTGAAACGCTCAAAAGCCGATATTTTAATATACGGCGGTTTTCATCCGGAGGCCTCCAAGCTTGTCGGACTTATGCGTAAAAAACGAATGAAGACCATATTTCTTTCCGATGACGGGGTGAGAGACGATACATTCATCAAGATAGCCGGAAAATACGCCGAAGGTGTGTATGCCACCGGTCCCAAAGATACAAGCAAGAATAAAATGGCAATCGCAGCCATTGATGAACACAAAAAGGTTTACGGATCAGACCCCGGTGCATTTTTCCTTAACGCATATGCCGCTGCCACGGCGCTTATGGAAGCGATTAAAAAAGCCGGCTCCCTTGATTACGACGCCATTTCAAAGACTTTGCGTTCTGAATATTTTGCCACACCGCTGGGAAAAATAAGCTTTAACAAAAAAGGAGATGCGATCGGGGTTGGTTTTACCGTAGCTCAGGTACAAAATGGCGCTTACGTGGAGTTGAAATAAGCTTTTTCAAATATAAGATACCTTCAAATACGATACTGGTCGTAGCAGATCAGTATCGTAACCATAAATGAAAATTGAATAACCTTAAACAATAAAAGGCAGCTGGCATCGATTTCTACACGTTACCGGTTTCGACCCGGTCAATGAGATCCAGAGACGTACGTAAAGCCTGATCTTTGAACCGGACTTTCAAGGCGGATTGAAGCATTTCAAAACTGATAACCTTTCTTTGTTTTGCCAGGATTGCCAGGGATGCCAGTGCCCGGTCCTGGGATTTTATCCCCTGGGCCTTAAAATCTATATTCAATACCGTGGCCTTGCAGGAAGGAAGCTCTACTTGGGGAGCCTGAAGAATGAGGGTTTCTTCATCCAGGGTATTAAAGAAATCTTTGCGGCGATCCACCCCTTCCTGGCTTAAGGCCACGATCACATCCGGGTTCAAGATGCCGGTAAAGCCGATTTTTTCCGTGGACAGGACAAGCTCGCTGATGGAATGGCCCCTTAGCACAGTGATGGGATAGTCATTTTTTTGTGTGGCATTCAGTCCGGCAGACAGGCCTGCCAGGCATAAAATCTCTCCGGCGGTCACCACCCGTTGGCCTGCATTGCCAAGGATAATAACCTCCTGTCGTCCGGTATCCGGTGGAATGAGTGTCGACTCAATTTGTACAGGGGCCTTCACCGGGGTTGAGCTTTTGGCTACTTCGGTATAAGCTTGTCCATATTCTTTTCTAGCGTTTTCAGCAATCTCCCCTTTGGCTGGAGTTAGCTGGGATATCGATTGATCTATATCGTTTGGAGTCAGTTTGTTTCGCTTGGTGAAACGTCCCGGACAAATTCCCCATATATCAATCAGAGAAAAGCCGTTAAAGCGGATGGCCGTTTCAATTTGTTGCGATAGGTCTTTTTGATAACTGGAGCAGCGCGCGGCGTATGCGATTCCCGCTGAAGAGGCCACTTCACAGACATCCAGGGGGCGCTCCAGCCGGTTTAAAAATCCTGATCCAACCTGTGCTTCGGCCGGAGTGGTTGCAGAACACTGGCCCCCGGTCATGCCAAAATTAAAGTTATTTAAAACCAGTAAAGTCAAATCAAGATTCCGGCGGCAAGCAGCCAAAAGATGAGCACCGCCGATACCCATACCTCCGTCTCCCATGGTAACGATGACATTTAGCTCAGGTCGGGACAGTTTCAGCCCTGCGGCATAAGTCAGGGCACGGCCGTGAAGACCATGAAATGCGTGAGTATTAAAAAATGTATCAAAAAGTCCGGAGCAGCCGATATCACTGACCATAACGATCTGATTCCCCTGAAGGTTCATATTGGAAAATGCATGATCAAGGGCGTGGGCAACCCGCTCATGGGAACAACCCGGGCAAAAGACCGGAGGCCTGCCTTTATTTAACAGACTGGACATCAATAATTACCTCCTGTAACTGATCCGGATAAATCAGGCTGCCATCCATTTGTCCATAGAATTTGAGCTGTTTTTCCGGTAGAACGCGCTGAATTTCATGAACATACTGTCCAAGATTCATCTCTGCAACGACCACATGTTTATAATTTTTGGCTTTTTCCCGAATCAAATCTTCAGGGACCGGCCAGAGTGTCTTGAGAACAAGGTGAGATACCGGTGTGCCTTTCTGTTTGAGAGCCTCACAGGTTGCCCGGGCAGCGCGGCTGGTGACCCCATAGGTAATCAGCAGGGTGTCGGCATGTTCGTTAATGGTTTCTTCATAAAAAGAAAAAGAGTTTACCGTTGAAACCAGCTTTTGTTTCAACCGATGTTGATTCGCGGCGATCTCGTTGGAGTTGGTTGTAATATAACCATCCGAACCGTGGGTGGATGACGTCTGGCGTACCGTTACATCGCTGCCTATGGGAAGAAAGTCGGGTACCATTGCACCGTCAGTCACCTTAAAGGGAAGAAACGGTTTTTGCTTAATAGGAGACTTACGCTCTTTAATATCGGGTGTTATAATACTTTCAAGGTCAATACCCTCACGCGTCATGGCAATTTCCTTGTTAGACGCAATGAATACCGGGCAGCGGAATTCTTCAGCAAGATTAAACGCCTGCATGGTCAGCAAAAAGCAGTCTTTCACATCAACCGGGGCCAAAACAATGACAGGCAACCCGCCGCTGTTGCCCCAGCGCATAAAATGAATATCGCCGTCTGCTCCGCGGGTGGCTGAACCGGTGGAAGGCCCCAGTCTCTGGACATCGACAATAACTATCGGTATTTCACTTCCGACGGAGAAAGAAATTTGCTCGCTGTACAAGCTGATACCCGGTCCGGAAGTGGCTGTCATCGATTTATATCCGGTCATGGAAGCTCCGAGGCAATAGCCGATTGAAGCGATCTCATCCTCACCCTGAAGACATATTCCGCCTGAAGGGGGCAGCAGGTTAAGCATGGTATTAAAAATAGTGGTGGCCGGTGTAATCGGATAACCGGCAAAGAACCGGCAACCTGATTTCATCGCTCCCCAGGCAATTGCTTCATTTCCCTCTAAAAAAGATAACGCCATTTTATAACCTTTTTTGTTCAAACTGGAAAAATAAAAAAATAACGGCACGAAAAAGATAACTTCCTTTAGACAATAAAACAAAGAGTGTCAAAGGAAAAAATTCGGATAAACACCTTTGAAAAAGAAAATGATGGGCCAGGCAACAGGAGGCCACATTCATCGCAATATTGATTGCATCTTGCAGATTCAGACGGGTAATGATATTGAAAAGGAATGAATATGAACTTTAAATCTTTATGTTTAATGCTGGTGTTGGCTTTGTTGTTTATAAGCTGTTCCCAGGACCCAATTACTGCATTTCAAAATGTTAATCTTATCCCGATGACCGATGAAAAGATAGTCCAAAACCAAACTGTGTTGGTCAAAGGGAAAAGGATCGTTGAAATCGGTTTATCCGCTGAAATAACCATACCGCAAAATTCGAAAATTATTGACGGGTCTGGGTCATACCTGATGCCCGGCCTGGCTGATATGCACATGCACACCAGAGATGATTGGTTGAGTCCTGCGTGGCCGGTATCGCCATTTCATTTGTATCTTGCCAACGGTGTAACCACAATCCGGTGTTTCGGCCCGATGGGAAAATCTCCCAATTATATCCTGGTTTGGCGGGATGCAATCAACAAAGGGAAACTCAGCGGGCCCACTGTCATAACCTGTGGGCCCATACTCTATGGTCCGGTTAAAGAGCCTCAGAGAGCTGTTCGTGATCAGAAGGAGCAGGGTTATGATTTTGTCAAGCTCTATTCATTTCTGTCTAAGGATGAATTTCAGCAGGCAATGACTGCAGCAAAGAAACTCGATATGTACACTGTCGGCCATATACCATTTTCAGTGGGTTTGGATGGCATTCTATCAGAGGGCATGGATGAAATTGCCCATATTGAGGAGTTGGATTTTGAATTTATTGATTTCGACCGCACCGAGAAACGGGGACGGGTCGAATGGTTCCGCTATATTCTCCACACCGCTGATCAACAGTATAAAGCATTGTTCGGTTTTGATATGGAGAATATTGAGGAGGAATATGGAAAAATCATATCCGCTACCATCGATAAGCTTCGAACGACAAAAATTCCGGTTTGTACTACCCTGGTTGTAGGTGAGGGGATCGTTAAAAAGTTACATGAGACGGAAGCCTTCCTGACACGTCCGGAGAACAGGTATTTGCCCCGATGGTATCTGGATATGTTCCGCAGGGGAAAAGAAAAACATCAATTGATATTTAAAGGGTATGAGGATTTTGCGCCTTTTAAGTATAATCTGGAAAGACTGCTGCTGATAAAGTTGAAACAGGCGGGAATACCCCTGCTTCTATCTACCGATGCCAGCACCGGAGGGATGGGCATTGTCCCTGGTTTCTCCATCCACGATGAACTGCAAATTCTGATAAAAAATGGTTTTTCACCCTATGAAGCCATTGCTGCCGGTACGGTAAATGCTTCAAAAATCGTCCAGGCGATGACTGGAGTGCATGATTTTGGCACCATTGAAGTAGGTAAAAGGGCAGATCTGCTTTTGGTCCAAGAGAATCCTTTGGACAATGTCGCTAAAATTAAACATCTTCGTGGCGTGATGGCAGCGGGTCAGTGGTATTCAAAGGCAAAGCTGCAAAAAATGATCGCCCTGAAAAAATAGTTCAATGTTTAAAACGGAACACATGTATAACAACAACGACACATGTTGACAGATCCATATTTTTCAGCATCAAACAGCAAAACAGAGAAAAGACAAGATTAATGCTTGACTCGCCTTGTATGAAAAAATAAAAATAACAAACTGACCTGGGAACCGGATCAAATGGTATATCCGGTAAATAAAAAGGTGTGTTTGACAAAATGACGCAATATTCATACTGACATAAATTTTGTATTGCAGTGTTGGGTCGGGTTATGATATCGGCAAAAACTCATTGGCTTTTATAAGATATTTACTTATAGTCGGCTTCGATATATTTATCAGAGTCAAAATAAACCTCAGCATCAGAGAGCAGCATAAATGGCAGAACAATTCTACTTAAAATTACTAAATAAAAACAGTGTCAAAACCTGGAACAAATGGAGAGAAAAAAATCCAAGCATACAAGCCGATCTTAGTCAGGCGAACCTTAGCCAGACCAACCTGATCGCGGCCAACCTGAGTCAGGTGAACCTGCTCGCGGCTGATCTTAGCCAGGCCAACTTGAGCCAGGCCAACCTGATTAAGACCAACCTGATCGTTGCCGACCTGAAAGAGGCCAATCTGAGAAGCGCCAATCTAAGAGAGGCCGACCTGAGAGAGGCCAATCTGAGAAGGGCTAATCTGAGCGGAGCCGACCTTAGAGGGGCTAATCTGACTGGGGCGAACTTGAACGGGGCCGACCTTAGAGCAACCGACTTGATGGGAGCCAACTTAAGTCACACCAATCTCTGTGGTTGTGACATATCGAGGGCCAATATAACCGGTATTAATCATCATAAATGGAATATTAAAGAAGTTGAATGCACTCAGCTTATTTGGAATGATAAGTTATTTAACTATAGCAAATCCGATGATTTTGAAAAGTTATTTGCAGAAATAAAGAATTCAGTGGAAATGAGCTTAGATATGCCATTATCAGATCTGGCTTACTATACTGGAATCATTATTGAACAGGCAATCAACCGAAAGTATGGGGAAGGCTCTTTGCGTTTAAAGGGGCAATTTGCGATTTCCGACAATACGACTAAGCTTGAATTCATTAGTTCTTCAGCATCAGATATCTTCAGTCAGATTAAAAACCAGGTATCCAACTTACAAAACCAATTAAAACCCGTTATAGAACAAACCAAATCGGCGAGCGAGCATCAAAACCCCTTTGGACTTAAATCTGTCATTGGCATTCCATTTAGCTGCGGGAATCTGGTGACAAGGCCAAAAGACTTAGACCAGGTGCTGAGCAAGCGTTATGCACAATGCCACCCTTTACTGCAAAACATTATCTATACAATCCTGTTACATATTTGATAAGATAGTTATAAAAAGAAATCATTTTTTTCAAAACTTTCCAATCCGTAATCTGAATGTGAATGAACGTCCGCCGTTAAATTTTCATATTTTACCGACCTATCTATCACAAGTCCGAGGGAAGTTGTGTCTAATTCTGTTTCATTAAGATTCGTTTCTTTTGGCAAATTTTAAGAGAACCAAGCTTTCTGCATATAACACCAAAGCAGACCTTCAGGCAGATTTAAACTGCTTCAATAAATAAAAATAAGGAGAAAAAAATGAACACGGAATTATTAGCCCCCTGCGGCATGTATTGCGGCGTTTGCGGGGTGTATATGGCCGGCCGAGACAACAATCAAAAACTAAAAGAAAAATTGGCCAAGGCGTATGGGGTGACTCTCGAACAAATAGCCTGCCAAGGCTGTTTATCAAACAAAAAGTTTGTGTACTGCCGGACATGTGGTATTCGAGCGTGTATCATGGAAAAAAATTATGAGGGCTGCCATCAATGTGAGGAGTTTCCCTGTCATTTAATTGATGATTTTCCTGTCCCGGTTGGGAAAAAAGTCATACTCCGCTCTGTTCCTGCCAGAAAGAAGTTGGGCACTGAAAAGTGGGTGGAACAAGAGGAAAATCGCTACAGATGCCCCCATTGCAGCGGCCCGCTCTTTCGCGGCGCCAGACGCTGTGGGAGTTGCAAGGAGTTAGTCGAGGTAGAGTAACAGGTCAATGAAAATAAAAGTCGTTTTTCTTGGTTTCTTAAATAAGAGCTGGCTTCAGGAAGTATTATGGTTGAGTCATGGAATCATGTTTGACATGGGTATGAGTATATGGCAAAGCCATCTTAGTTGAATGCGTCTAAATCTTCATTTTTCCATTCATCATTATCTTTTCCCATTCTTAAAAGTTCCATTTCATCCTCGGTAAATTCTTCTTCCATACCTCCGGTCAGGTCCATATCCTCCCAATCAAACGCATCAAAAATATCATCCATTTCTATTTCTCCTTTAAATTCTATGTTAAAGTTAATGAAAAACTCGCGGAAAGATAGGATGTCTGTTTTCATTGTCAAGGGGTAACAAAAAAATATTCCTAAAAATGAGATGTTCCTTTGATTTGTGCATACCGGTTGGTATCTTTCACTTGACATTCCTTAAATAGTATTTTACTCATACCTATACTTGAGTTTAAATTCGTATTCATATCTTTAAAATCCATACTGTTTTTATAACTCCTCTCATTCTATTACCAAGATTACTCTTACTGAAGAATTTTTTTAGCGGAACCACTGGCCTCTGTATTCGATATTAATTCAGGCAGATAGATTCTTTTTTGGTTGATTAACCACAAAATACAGGAGAAGCCATGAAAAAGTATATCATTGCCGGCATCCTTATTGTTGTCGGTATCATCGTTGCATTTCCTCTTTTCAGTATCGGCTACTACACCATGGTCAGGACATCCACCCCGGAATTTTGCGCCTCCTGTCATGAAATTCAGTATGCCTATAACACCTGGAAAACATCCACTCATGTCAACAATGCACATGGATTTGTGGCGGATTGCATGGATTGTCACCTGCCTGCCCCACACCATACGTTTAATTTCTTTTACGCCAAAACGGCCCATGGCATTAAAGATATCTTTGTCCATTTTACTCAGGATATGAGCAAATACGATCACGCGCTTCAAAAAGAAAAGGCCTATGCGTATTTTACCAACGATCAATGTCAGAAGTGTCACCGGAATATTCTATACATTCCCAACAAGAGGGGAGCCATGCTGGCTCACCGGTCTGTGGTTTATGCCAGAGAAGGATTTGAAAAAAAGTGCGTGGACTGTCACAGAAATTTGGTGCACAACCCGAAACAGGGTTACGCTTATAAGCAATATCAGAATTCATATCGGGGAGTGGGATTATAACGTAAACACTTAAAAAAGGAGGTTAGCGATGATTCGAAAATGTGGGCTTTGGTTGTTGCCGGCTGTACTGATTATCGGCTTTGCCCTGGCAATCAACAGCATGGCTCAGAATGTTCCAAAAGCAAAAGAATTTCGAATCGAAAGGAGCATGCCCAAAGAAGCCATTGCCTGTATTGAGTGCCATAAACGGGAACATCCGGGGCTGTTTGCCGATTGGGCCCGCAGCCGACATGCGAGTGCAAACATTACATGTTACGACTGCCACAAGGCGGAAAAATTTGATCCGGATGTCAGCCAGGAGCATTACAAGCAGTACAAGCGTTCGGATCAGCCATATGGCACCGGTGAATATAAAGTGCCTGTGGCAGCGGTTGTCACTCCCAAAGACTGTTCGAGGTGCCACCCGGATGAAGCCAAGCAGTACGGCCGGAGCAAGCATGCCAACACAATGGAAATCATATGGAAGATCGATCCCTGGCTGAACAAGGGGATGAACAGCGATTTTGAGCGTGCAACCGGGTGTTATCATTGCCACGGTACGATTTTGAAGCAAAAGGATGGAAAGCTGGATGCTGAAACCTGGCCCAATGTGGGTGTGGGCAGAATCAACCTGGACGGCAGCAAGGGCAGTTGTACAAGTTGTCATACCCGGCACATGTTTTCGGTCATGGAAGCACGAAAACCGGAGGCATGCGGTCAATGCCATTTAGGACCGGATCATCCCCAGATTGAAATTTATATGGAGTCTAAACATGGCGACATTTACACGGCGCATGGCGATGATTACAACTGGACAGCCGCACCCGGCACCTGGTCGCCCGGGGTGGATTTTCGGGGACCGACCTGCGCATCCTGCCATATGTCGGGGGCGGGAACGACGTTGACGACGCATGATGTCACCGAAAGGCTCTCGTGGGAGATACAGGCACCGCTCACCATCAGGCCTTCTGAGTTTAAACCCTTCCCGGCAAAAACCAACTGGCAGGTGGAACGGGACAAGATGAAGGTGGTCTGCACCCAGTGCCATGGCAAAACATGGGTGGACGATCATTATATCAAACTTGACAAAGTGGTTCAGGAATACAACGATGTCTACTTCAAACCGGCAAAAGCCATGCTCGATGATCTATATGCCAAAGGCCTTCTGGATAAAACCAGATTTTTCGATGAGCGACTGGAAGTGGAATATTACGAGCTCTGGCATCACGAGGGCCGGAGAGCCAGAATGGGTGCCGCAATGATGGCTCCGGATTATTCCTGGTGGCACGGTTTTTACGAGTGTAAAAAGCGTTACAGCAATTACATGGAAGAAGCTCGGCATCTGATTAAGCATAACCAGAAAGCTTACAAAGCAGAGGATTTTCCCAACGCCACAGGAAATACCACCAAACCCAAAGAGGTATTTCCTTAAGAGCAGCTGCAAATTGATACTTTCCTTAGAAAAAACCCCCGCACTCTGTTTATCATTGGGGCGGGGGTTTTTATTTTTCTGATTCATTGCCAATATGATAAGAATCTGATATTTTTGGCTTTTCTATATTTTAGTGGAAGAAGATCACTCGAACCCCTGAATCCTTGGCCCCTAGAATCCTCTTGAACCACAATGACTCACTTGAATATTATTCACTTAGCCTGCCTTAATTGGCTATAACCAATCTGAGGATGATCCATATTTTTAAAGCCGCAAATCTCCTTCGGCCTGGCTTTTTTCCCCTTGACATGGCCGGTAGCAAAATCTATGTTTGCCTTTATTTTAAAAAAGCTTTTCAAGGGTTTATTATGCACATTTATCGTAATTGGTTTCTGGCCAGTCGGCCGTGGTCCTTTAGTATGACCGCCATTTCCGTGAGCGTCGGCGGCGCTCTGGCTGCCATATATGGTGTTTTTTCCTGGTTTTTATATCTGGCAACCCTGGTCGGTGCCATACTGTTGCATGCCGCCACCAACCTGATCAATGATTACTATGATGTGAAAAGCGGTGTGGATACCAGAAAAGCCGCCACCGCCCAGTATAGACCCCATCCTTTGGTGGAAGGAAAGCTGAAGGCTGGACACGTTCTCACAGTTGCCGGTATACTTTATACGCTGTCCGCCCTAACTGGAATTTATCTGGCGACAACCCGGGGCTGGGAGCTTCTTTGGATCGGTGTGATCGGAGTATTTGCCAGCCTGGCCTATACCGCGCCACCGCTGAAATACAAATACAGCGCCCTGGGTGAAATCTCAGTCTTTTTAATGTGGGGACCGTTGATGGTGGCCGGCTCATTTTTTGTGCAGCGCCAGGAATTCAGCCTGAATGCCTTCTGGATTTCGCTTCCTTTCGGTGTTCTGGTCGCTTTGGTGTTGCTTGCCAATAATATTAGAGACATCGCCCATGACCGCAGTAAAGGCATTTTAACCCTGGCGATTATCCTCGGACAGCACAAGGGCATCCTGTTGTACGGAGCCTTTGTGGTGGTGGCTTACCTGGGGATAATACTGATGTCCATTTTCGGACCGCTTTACCTGTGGTCGCTGATCGTCCTGGCTTCTTTCCCTCTGGCCTTGCGCCTGTTGAGGCAAATGAAAGCACATGTGCCGGCAGATGCGGATGCCCGCACTGCACAGCTGGACACGGCCTTCGGCGTGCTGCTGGTGGTCTCTCTGGTTCTGGCCGGCGTGTTTTGAATCGCCCTGATTTTAGGCTGTTGCCGTTGGCAGGAACGGTGCTACTGGCAGCGGTTTTGTGGTTTGTTACCTTTTATCTGACCTGGGCCAGTTTCTGGATAAAAATTTCCCTTTCTGCCGCCGCACTGGCGATATTATCCCTTCTCTTGCAACCCAGCCCCAAAAGGCGCATTAGAATTGATGTCCGGGCCGTTATCCTCGGCCTTGTTTCGGCTGCCATCCTCTATCTTATCTTTTGGACAGGCAAGGCTGTTGCGTCGGTGATATTGCCCTTTTCCGTAGAACAGATCGGCGGTATTTACCATAAAGGAGCAGGAACACCGATGTGGGTGATTGCCCTGCTGCTATTTTTGGTGACCGGTCCGAGTGAAGAATTGTACTGGCGGGGGTACCTGCAAAAAAACCTGATGCTGCGTTTCGGTCAATGGCAGGGCTGGCTGCTGGCCACTGCTGTTTATGCAGGTGTTCATATCTGGTCGTTTAATTTTATGCTCATTGGAGCGGCTGCTGTGGCCGGTGCATTCTGGGGCGCCATGTACTGGCGCCTGAAAAACCTTGGCCCGGTAGTCATTTCCCATTCAGTTTGGAGTGTAGTTATATTCGCCGTTTTTCCGATGCATTAGCTCTTTTTGATCCCAGGGGTGATATGAATAATTCGGATCGGTTAGATTGTTGCGGTCGCTATCATGATTGGTATGATTTGTTTCAATAAGCTATGTTTTTGTTGAAGGTTCTTTAAAACATCAAAATCATCAAGAGTGACATATTTGTAATCAGGGAATTATAATTTTAATAGTGTGGTTTTGTCGAATCTTCGTGGCCCAGGAATGAGACAGCTTTTTTGGTTTTTAATTCTATCCATCTTTTAAACATAGTTATAAAATAGCATGCCTTTTTTGAAGGTCGAGTTATAATATAGGCTGCGTTGAATTAAATTGTTGGACCAAATGAGCCATTCGGGAAATGAAATGGCGGGTCAGGTAAAGGGACGTTACATCCATAAGAACATAAATTACATATTGCAGATTCGAGCCAGGTTATGATATTAACAAGATGTCATTTTCCGAATGGGTATGGGATGATATTGCAATAGTGATGATATACATATCAACGTAATCAATTATTACGTTTAAAAAAAAGTTCCGCTCCAAAAAATAATTACAGAGATGAATATTTTGCCAGAAATAGTATGATCCCAAATCATAAAGAAAAGACCTAAGCATCAAGGGGTTTTGAGAATGTATCAATTTAAAAATACATTAAAAATAGACAAAGAATTCATCCTGAAAGAAGATGAGGCAACCTATTCTTATCGTTGTTACGGGAAATTGCTTAAAAACCAAAGGCGTTACCGCCTCATAGATCTATTTTCAGGAGCAGGGGGTATGTCTTTGGGCTTTTCAGAAGTTTTAGGGCAACCCTTTCAGTCGGTTTGGGCCAATGATTTTAATCAATTCTGCGTCGACACATACAATGAAAATTTTGGTCCACATTGCGTTGCTGGCGACATTGTAGAGATATTAGAAAAAAAGCAAATTGAAATTCCTCAAGCTGATGTAGTGATAGGTGGCCCCCCGTGTCAAGGTTTCAGCCTCCTAAACAAAAATCGTGGAAATGATCCACGAAAGAAATTATGGCGTCCTTTTCTAGAAGTAGTAGAAAAGTGTGGCGCATCGGTTTTTGTCATGGAAAACGTTCCTCAGTTAATTGGCACCTTTGAACATGGAGAAATCGTTGGTTCGGCTGAATCACTTGGATTCAAAATTTGGCAAGACAAATTAATAGCCGCCGACTACGGTGTTCCACAAACTCGTACTAGGGCTTTTATTATCGGTTGTAAATTTGCTGACCCATCCGTTTTGTTCCCTCCGCGTAAGACACATTTTAATTCCAATGAAAATGGTAAACAACTATCCCTTCCTTTCAATAGAGAGGAATATTTATCTATGCCACCGAAATGGAAAACCGTAAGAGATGCTATCGGCGACTTACCACCTCCGGAAGGAACTAAAATTAGAAATGTTACGCCACCGCTTGACTTGCACTTTGGGAGGAATCCAACCCAACTTAGTCGGAAAAGATATAGAGCAATTCCACGAGAAGGAATGAATCGTTTTGACTTACAACGGATTGCTCCGGAGCTAACGCCGAAATGTTGGATCAGAAAAAAATCAGGTGGTACTGACTTGTTCGGCAGGCTTTGGTGGGATAGACCTTCGGTTACGATACGTACTGAGTTTTTCAAGCCGGAAAAAGGGCGCTATTTGCACCCGGAACAACACCGACCAATTACCCACAGGGAAGCTGCACGCTTCCAAAGTTTTCCCGACAGTTTCCGTTTTATAGGCTCAAAAATAGAAATAGCCAAACAAATCGGTAATGCCGTGCCGCCTCTCTTAGCTGCACGTGTAGCAGATGTTGTTAGGTTATTGCTTGACCAAAAACATCATTAGTGTCCGGTTAAGAATCGAATAAATTCAGCTGGATATGGCCACTAGTAATTTTATTTTTGTAATCAATTGGCGTAATGGCCTGTGAAATAAGCCTTTGTTCAAAAACAGTTATA
>JAXHVO010000100.1 GCA_034189135.1 Thermodesulfobacteriota bacterium
GTAGTTATATCAAATTGTTGTCGCTTTTTCATATACTGCAAAAAGAATAAAAAGTCCACTACAAAATGCGCTTTTTTTATGTATTACGGATAGTTATATCCGTGGATGGACACTAACTAAAGCCAAAAAGTGGAATCGGGCTTGAAAATCACCTGATTCCACTTTACTATTTGACCACCGGTATCATTGAAGTATTATAGTTTCGTTATCACTAGAAAAACTATATAATTCTACTTTCTTAATTTTCTGAGTTTACCTGCAAAAAACAACCCAAAAACCCCAAAAAACCGCTAATTTTCTCATCTTTAAATCAGCTATTAAAACTTTTAATAGATCTCCCATAAATATCCGTTTCGTCTCACAATAGTCTCATATATAGCTCTATAAACCCTTATTTTTAAATTTCTGAGTTCATTTGTCCCCCCACAATCCATCACGGGCACAATTTCGGGCACAATCCACGATTTTAATGAAAAAAAGGGCTAACCACTGACGGCTAACCCCTTGAAATTGCTGGTGCGCCCGGCAAGATTCGAACTTGCGGCCTACGGATTCGTAGTCCGGCGCTCTATCCAGACTGAGCTACGGGCGCATGCGGAAATAGATTGTATTTTTTCTGCTTCATAAGCTATACAGGTTTTTATGTCAAATACAAAACACATAAAATTTTTAAATCTGGCGCTTGAAGAGGCTAAAAAAGCTGGACAAAAAGATGAGGTTCCTGTAGGTGCTGTGGTCGTTGCAGAAAAAGGAAAAATTCTTTCTTCTGCACACAACCAAACCATTGGCCTTTGCGACCCCACTGCACATGCTGAAATACTTGCCATGCGGAAAGCCGCATCAAAGGAGCAAAATTACAGGTTGTTAAACACCACACTGTATGTTACGGTCGAACCCTGCATCATGTGCATGGGAGCCATTATTCATGCTCGCATTTCAACCGTTGTTTTTGGTGCATTTGATGCTAAATGGGGCGCTGCCGGATCGCTGTATAACCTGGCAATCGATCCCAGGTTGAATCATTTGCCTGAAATCATACCGGGCATTTGTGAGGAAGAATGCAAAGTATTAATGCAGGATTTTTTTCGTTCCAAGCGAATCTAATGAACGCCACCTAACCACTCAAAAAAGGAGTAAACATTGTCCAATATAGTTATCGTCGGAACCCAATGGGGAGACGAAGGAAAAGGCAAAATTGTTGATCTGCTGTCAGAATATGCGGATATGGTCGTTCGCTTTCAGGGAGGGAACAATGCCGGTCACACCGTGGTGATTGAAGGAAAACAGTTTATCAGCCATCTGGTACCTTCCGGTATTTTACAGAAAAAAAGGTGCGTCATCGGAAACGGTCTGGTGGTAGATCCTGAGGTCTTGATCGAAGAACTCGATAACTTAAAGACCATGGGCATAAACGCCCAACCATCCGACCTGATGATCAGTGAAAAAGCCCATGTGATTATGCCTTATCACAAGAGTATTGATCATGGCCGGGAAAAAAAGAAAGGCGACAACAAAATCGGAACCACCGGTCGCGGTATCGGACCGGCATATGAAGATAAGGCCACCCGTAGGGGGATAAGATTCGTCGACCTGATTAATGCGGAAGTTTTTAAGGAAAAATTGGCAACCATTTTAGAAGAAAAAAATTTTTATCTAAAAAATTACCTTTCTGCTGAAACATTAGACCCTGAAGTTATCATTAATCAGTACACTCGTTACGCACAGCGCCTTGCTCCACATGTAGCAAATATTTCCGTGGCCATCAATGATGCTATCAAAGAAGGAAAACAGGTCCTTTTTGAAGGAGCCCAGGGAACCCATCTTGACATTGATCACGGTACCTACCCTTTTGTGACCTCTTCCAACACTGTGGCAGGAAATGCATGCAACGGCGCCGGTGTGGGTCCAACAGAAATATCCGCTGTCATTGGTATCGTCAAAGCTTACACCACCCGGGTTGGCAGGGGGCCTTTTCCCACCGAGCTTTTTGATGAAACCGGTGACTTTATCCAGGAAAAAGGAGCGGAATTCGGCGCAACCACCGGTAGAAGGCGAAGATGCGGATGGCTTGACACAGTCATCCTGAAAAATGCCGTTCGTTTAAACGGGCTTACCGGCGTCACCATCACCAAACTGGATGTACTCGGAGGTCTTAAATCACTGAACATTTGCACGGCATATGAATATGAAGGCCGGGCGCTAAAGCATTTTCCTGCCAGCCTGAAAGTCCTCGCCGGCTGTAAACCCACCTTGGAAACCCTGCCTGGATGGTCCGAGGATATTTCAGGCATTCGAAAAATCGAAGATCTACCTGAAAATACAAGAAATTATCTAAAAAGAGTTGAAGAGCTTATCGAAACCCCCATAGATATTGTATCGGTAGGTCCGGGAAGAGATGAAACGATTGTGATAAAAAATCCTTTCGGTGAATAATGTTTGACATTTGCTGTTCATTAACATAAATATCCAAAAACCTATGTCGGGACGTGGCTCAGCCTGGTAGAGCACAGCGTTCGGGACGCTGGGGTCGCTGGTTCAAATCCAGTCGTCCCGACCAGTTATATCAAATAGTTAAGCCGGATTGTAAAATCCGGCTTTTTTCATTTTTGGCTATGTATAGCCGGTACATTTCGAGTTATTTCTTCATAACCCTCTTTTGCTGATGAGGGCTAAAATTGATCACGCCTAAGTCCTCCGCCACATCTTTTGCCAGAATATCAGGGTGGTTCGCAAGCTGTACCGCTTTGATCTTAAATTCGTCCGAATACCGGTTTGTCTTTTTAGGTCCTTTCATTCTTCCATTTGAACACCTCCTATCCGTTAGGTTTGGGTGTCCACTTTTTTGGGGTAAGTTCTCTGCCCTTCTTCAACTGCTAGTTCGCTATATTTATGTCATATTTATTTATTGAATTGCCCCGCTATAGAAAAACCACCCATAACCAACAGTAAAAAGAAAATTTCCCCATAAGCCGTGTTCGATAGCAGTAATGAGAATTGAGCGACTCTGATTGTAGCGAAAAGCAAATAATACACCCCCGAATGTCGACAAGACGGGTGCCAGCCAGTTACCATACAGAATATGGGCCAGGCCGAAACTCAAACCATTTACTATGATGAGAGTTTGCCTCCTTGGGAACAGATCTCCATATCGGTGAAAAAAGAATGCCCTGAATATAATTTCCTGTGGGTAGGCTGCAAGAAGTGGATATGCAAGCATGACCAACAGCCAAATTTCCGGTTTTGATTTCGGAAATGCCAGAAAGAGTTCGGGAATAATAAACAATGCTGCAAGAGTCATGATGGCAGCCAATGGAATAAATGTGATGAATACTTTTTTCAAATCCTCACGAAAATGTTCATCTGTCCAAAGTTGCATTTGAACGAGCTGTCGGCTGCAGCGCAAGTAGAAATAACAAATGAGTGCCAAGAAAAAGACCAATGGTACAATAAAAAAAGCCAGCTGAAACCTAATAAAGAAAAAGGAGAGGGGAATAACGAAAAAAAACAGCAAACATTCGGCCCACCTTAAAATATTTTTAGTAATACTAATCACCTATAAACCTAATTATCGTTAACAATCTAAGCATTATCCAAAATAACTATCTTCCAAATCGCTGTGTTTACCCAGAAGTGCCAACTCCATAGAACTGAGCTATTACTTGTCATTTAAAAACGCTATCATCAGCCGTTGGAACCGCCGGTATCAATAACTAAATGATAACAAACCTCGATTTCTTTATGAACCTCAAAAGAACTCCCCGGTTTCAATCGGCTGAATGCTTTGTTATGCAATATATGTGAGATACGATCCCAAATTCCTTTCCATTGATATTTATGACTCCCACCTACACTTTGATAATCTTTCTACCCAAATGAAGGACGTCTGGCAGCAGCTGTAGATATATAGCTGTTTTCCCAGCAACATCATAGGCATCCAGTCCTTCGTTGGTCAGTTTTTGGCGAGCAGCATAAATCGTCCTTTTGAGCACTTTTCTGACACGGAGCTTGTTCATCCCAAATTCCAAGAGTGGCGTTATAAAGGGTGCCACAATTGCGCCCGCCAGTATGCCCCCGCTTACTCCGACGGCACTCACCCATGTCGGAACTGACCCGAATAGGCTAAACCAGAAAGAGCCAAACCAGGAAAGCTGGCTCACATAGATGCTGGTAGCAATACCCTGACCGGCTGCGACTGCACTGCCGAAGGTCACCTTGTCAGAGTATATTTTGCTTACAATTCCGGCCAGTAAAAACATCAGTGCGTCGCGGCCCCCCTCAATGGGTGTCGTTAATTGTTCAATTTTGACTTCCAGTTCTCTGACAAACGTCTCTCTCTCCAAGCTTGGAACTTGCTGAAGTATCTCGGTGAATTGTTCCTCAAATCTAAGCTGATAAGATTCAATATAATTTTTCAATTTCTTCTCGAGGTCATTGAGATCGAGCAATTTTTCACTAACGATCTGTTCGAGTTCTTTCACCTTACCGCTTTTCGGTAGTGGATTTGTCTTCTTCTTCAATACTTTTTTTGCAAATAGCTTCGATGTATGACGCGGTAAAGAGAGTAAGTCCGATGGAATGTCGCGCTTGTGTCGCCAATGCCTGCCAAATATTGTATTCAGACTAGCAAAGTGGGTTTGGTAAACGTTTTCCAATCGTTGCTCAGCCTCGTTAAAATGGTTATCGATAATTTGCTGAATGGCTTTTTTATGATCTGTATTCTGTCGGGACATTCATCGGACTCCTGTCAATTAGTTGTATCTAAACAGGTAATCATTCTCGATTCCAAACCGCCGACAATGTCCCTATCCATCCTATCTCCAATCATAAAGCAGTTCGCCGAACGGATCCCTAACTTTTTCCATGCCCAAAACATCATGACTGGATTTGGCTTTCCAAGGAAATATGGAGCAACTTCCGTGACCTATTAAATAGGCGCCACACACTGGTACCGGCCCTCTCAGGCTGGGTCCAGTCAAATCCTGATTGGTTGCAATAAATTTAGCCCCTTCTTGAATCATCAAGGTGGCCTCGATGATTTTGGCATAATCATATTCTTCGCTCTCTGCAACGATCACATAATCCGGATTTTCGGATGTTATTTCAATGTTCGCATTCTTGAGTTCATTCAAAACGCCCTGGCCTCCATCACATAGGCGGAGCAACTATGAGGCCGCGGTACCTTTAAAAAGTTTGCGGTTACCATTACCGATATATAAAAGCAGTTCTCGGGAACGTTGATTCCCATTTCCAAAAGTCGATCTCGAAACTCACATGGCGTGTAATACGAATTGCTAGTCAGAAACAGGAACTTATATTTCCCTTGAGTAAGCCGTTCGACAAATTTACTCGCCCCGGGAAGTAAGGTTGAATTTGTATACACGACACCATCTATATCCATTATAAATGATTTTTGATAGGTTCTATTATCCAAAATGACAGCTCCTTTTAGACTGCGATACTAGACGATAAATCTTATTTGAATTAATCCAATTTAGGATTAGGATGTCCTATCGTTTCTCTTTTTATCCTTTCTTGAAAATGAACAGACAATTTTGTTTTACGGCATATCTATGGAATTCAAACCGTCTTTTCAGCCTTTGCCAAATTGTTGGTATCTAATTCTTGGTCGCTGATGATATCGTCGACGTTGTAAATCTCCAGTAGGTTGGTTCCCCTTTTTTTCATTAAATTGCTGCCGGAAGTGATTATGATCCTGTCTTCGTTTTTTAAAAGGCCAAGCTTATAAAATTTGCACACCAGATGGTATGACATGTCGTAATGACTAAGATCTAAATGGTCGTCTTCATCCATCATTGGAAAGACACCCCTAACGATCTTCAGGTACTGAAGTACTGTTCGATCTCTTGTTATTGCCAATATAGGACATTTCGGCTTAAAGCGAGACACATTTCTTGCTGTAAAACCCGATTCGGTTGGCGTCAAGATTGCTGCAACGTGAAGTTCTTCAGATGCGTAGTACGCCGACTTTGCAATAAATTGAGCTATTTTTCGTTTTTCGGCATCTTTGCGTCTGCGGTATTTCTTTATAATGCGTTTAGCCCTATTTTCATACTGTTTTGCTATGCTGGTCATCATTTCAACAGAACGCAGTGGGTATCGACCTGTGGCTGTTTCCGCACTCAACATAACCGCATCTGTACCCTGAAGAATTGCGTTGGCTACATCGCTAACCTCGGCACGTGTCGGCCGGGGGTTTTCTCGCATGGATTCAAGCATTTGAGTGGCAACAATCACCGGCTTTCCTGCATAGTTGCATTGTTTGATGATGCGTTCCTGTATGCCGGGAACCGACTCAAGGGGTAATTCTACACCCAGATCTCCCCGCGCCACCATGATTCCATTAGAATACGCCAGAATCTCATTGAAATTATCGACGGCTTCAGGGTGTTCAATCTTGGAAAATATCATCATTTCAGCATTATGGCTTTTTAGATAAGTTCTAAGCGTCATGAGATCTTCCGCACTTCTGACAAATGATGCAGCTAGAAGGCGTATATCGTTTTCAATCGCAAAAAGGATATCTTTTTTATCTTGATTCGTAAGGAAAGGAAGATCGACCCGGTAACCCTGAATTGTAATTTTTTTTCTACTCCCAATATCGCCACTGTTCTGAATTTTAACAACGATACCGCCATTGTTGTTGTCAACGACTTCCGACTCGATCAGGCCATCGTCGAAAAGGATTCGTGCGCCGATCGGAATATCCCTAATATGCGGATAGGTTATCGGAATATGCTTCCGGCTGCTTCTTTGCGCATCAATAGACAATAGCAGTTCGGTACCCTGCTTTGCATTTACAGAGCCGTTTTTGATTATCCCTGTTCGAATCTCCGGACCTTTGGTATCGAGTATGATAGAAATATCTTTTCCCAGCTTTCTGATATTTTGGATGTATTCTGCGTGAGTTGCGTAGTCGCCATGCGATAAATTAATTCGTGCAGCATCTATACCCGCATTTCGAAGCTGATGAAGCGTCTCCGGATTACAGGAAGCCGGCCCAATGGTAGCGACTATTTTAGTATTTTTATTCATGTTCAGTTGTATTTTGCGATCAGCAGAATACTCAAAGCCAGTTCTGTTTGTCGAACACCGTATACGTATCAAACAAAAAGGGTGCAAACAAGTTAGAAATCCATTAGAATACAGATGATTACCCTTATAAATAATACCAGCAATTTAACTGGAATAGACCATCCAATACTGGCTGTTTATTAATAAAAAGATAACAAAAACTAAACATTCTAATCACATTTGATGCCGATACTATAGCTGGACAATATATCGCTCTATCTTTAACCTTGCTCTTACGTCGCAAATCAAGAAGGATCGCTGATTATGAAGGCGGAAGCGAAGCAATCTCCTACAGAAGGAAAACTTCACTTTAACGACGACAATGGTGCCGTTGATGATACAATTAAAAAACTATTGCGCCTTGCCGGCGATGTACAACATGCCGATATCGTACGTCAGATGATAATTGCTTCGCTTAAGGCGGGTTTAGAAGACGGTGGCAAGGCCGACTTAAAACAGATGAACGATGCCCTGAAAGAACTGCGTTTCACAACCAAAGTTTTTAAGCCCTACCGTCAAATACGCAAAGTATCCGTATTTGGCTCTGCAAGAGAAAATCTAGACAGCCCCATATATCAAATGGCCAAGCTTTTCGGGAAAAGAATGGTCGAAGCCGGATATATGGTAATCACCGGAGGCGGCCCTGGCATTATGCAGGCCATAAACGAAGGGGCCGGGACTGAAAAGTCTTTTGGCGTCAACATTAGGCTGCCCATGGAACAGGAACCTAATGCCGTAGTAAAAGACAACCCGCGTTGTATTACCTACAAATATTTTTTCACCCGTAAGGTGGCGTTTATCAAGGAAGCTGATGCGGTAGCTCTTTTCCCGGGAGGGTTCGGCACCTTGGATGAAGCAATGGAAACACTGACCCTCATTCAAACAGGAAAATGTGACCCCATGCCCGTTGTCATGATGGACTTACCTGATGGGTCTTACTGGAGAACTTTAATTAGATTCATGCAATCCGAAGTGATAAACAACAGTCGCGCAGACAAAACGGGCTTTTCTCTCTTCCAAGTGATAAATTCGGTAGATGATGCGGTTGCCCACATCAATCGTTTCTATAGGAATTTCCATAGCATTCGGTATGTAGGTCCCCGGTTGGTCATAAGGTTAAACAGGGCCATAGACAATTGCTGCATGGAGGAATTAGCAAGCGAGTTTAAGGACATCCTTACCCATCCGGAAGGTATCCGAATGTCTGGACCGCTACCGGATGAATTTGACTCACCAGAAATTGCGCACCTACCCCGGATAGTCGTCGATTTCAACAAGCGAGACTATGGCCGTCTACGCTCTCTAATCGACACCATTAACGCGTTGTAGTGTTTTTTGTTAAGTATGTTCTTTTTGCATATGTAGACGATAGCATACCAATACATTCTTTTTTTTTTATATTTTTCAGTAAATTTGGTTATACGAATCTATCTTTATGCGCATAATTGTTTTGATGTTTAAAAACACCACCCTTGATTAATTCGTATCCGATGATGTTGCCCATTGCTTAAATTCAATAGAGCACAGGAAAATGACTTCGTTTGATAGTTAGAACATGGCGATTATGTCAGGTTGTTATTATTACATCAAATTTGAAAAATGGTTCCCGCTTAGGACTTTATGATTGAGTCTATTGACCGCTAAATTTCAGTCTCACAATCAAATCTTAATTTGATCGTGTAATCCGGTGGTGTTGATTCCATTTTGAAGTTTCCCTGCATAATTATCTCGCTATCATCGATCCGCTGATTCTTTTATAATATTACAATCATAAAGATTTGTATGATAAATCTATTTTAGTATTGAAAGTTGTTTTTCTTCTATTTTAAATAGAAAGCTTGGTATTATTGACGTGAAAATTGTGCCTATTTTTTGTGATTAACAGTGATTTTGAGTGATAAACAGTGACATCTTGAACGGAAGGGGTAGTAACGAAAAAACTTATTATTTCATCATTATAGTTAATTGTTTATCATCGTTTATCACTATTTGTCACCACCTTTTTAATCGGTTCAAATCCAGTCGTCCCGACCAAACATTATTAATGATGAGCCGGATAGTTACCATCCGGCTTTTTACTTTTCCTGACTATCTCTGTCCCTTCACTCCCACCTGAATATTTTATCAATCTGCTTCCAAATCGCTCAACATGGTTTGCCAATATGCTTTTTAGCTGACCGTTAAAAATGTGGTGATACGATTTTGCTTAAAAGTGGTATTTTTATTCAAAATAATGGTATTAAATTGCTTTTACTAATTGAAATGATTGATAAAAAACACTTGACAACATAAATTTGTTCGGGTTATTGGTAAATTTTATTTCTTGTAAATGGAAGTTTGTTATGGGAGCTTTTGCGGCACAAGATACCATTTTAGAGGATTCGGAATCCAGGAAAGACTCAAGAGTAATTTTTAATGGCAAAAAGCCCGTAGTAGCGGAATGTTTTACCGTTGATTCTCATTTTAAAGCGTCCATTCAGGATTTGTGCACGTCTGGGGTTTTTATTTGCACTGACAGAAAATTTTCTATCGGACAAGAGATTTCATTAACTCTTTGGTTTCCCGAATCCGGAAAAAAGATGATGGCGAGCGGTGAAATAGTCAGGATTGAATATTCAGGAATCGGAGTGAAATTTAAAATTCTGTTTACTAAGTAAATTCCACTAGTTCAACGCTCTGTTATTGAATCTTTCACTTGAAAGACGTTGAGTCCTCTCTCAATAAAAAGCATTACTATAGCTGTACTTTCCCACTCATCCATCGGCTTATTATTTCAATGTCACACACCGCCAGTTGAGAAAAACTCTATTTGAAGACCGAAAAAACGGAGTTTTTCACCTTGCCGAAAACACCCTTTTCAGCTTCAAGTATCTTTTCCATCTCCCCTGGGTCGAGGTGAACCGCGCCGCATCCTTCATTGACGCATATGTCGATCTTAACCTTATTATGCTCCACTTCCACCAGGCTTGGCGTGCCGCATCTGAAGCAGTGATTTTTGTGGTCTTTGCTATAGGCCTCATCCGCCTCTTTTGCGGCAATGGCCCTAAGTTTTTCAATTTTTTTCCTTTCCTCTTCACGAAAGTGAAGATCTTCATCGCTGACTTGAATTATGACGCGCTCGTTTTTCATGTACATTCCTCCTTATATGGCGTTGTCGCCTGTCTAATGGCAGTTCTCACCCGCTTACCGACATTCAGAATCCAAATACCGGATGCTTACGTTATTGTCAACCCGTCTTTTTGACCCGTCATTTTAAACTTCTTCATCAACGACCCTCTATTTTTTCACCTGGTTTCCTGCTTTTTTCCCGTTTGTGTATAAAATTCAGCTATGGATCAGGTAATTTTTTTCACTTAAGTTTTTTATACAAGTGCCGATACTGTTTTATAATGCAGACACTTAGACGAAAACAGCAACGTTTATGTTACCATGAAAAATATAAAACAACTGTATGGATACCTTACCGGAAGAGAGGCAAAATGTATAAATTCACTAAACTTGCGATATTCATCATTCTATTTTCAGGAATAATTTTTGCTCATAATGTTTTCGCCAATAATTTCGAAGATTCGGTTTATGATTGTTACCAAAAAAAGGGATTTTGGGGTGTTTCAACGGGTCGATGTATCGCCAATTCGTTTATTAAAATTCATGGATATTCGTCACAGTCAACTATTATCAAACGGGTTTTTATCGGTGCATGTGAAAACCTCCCCAAAGGCAGGGAATACAAATATTTAAAAAACAGGCTAAGTATTGATTTGAGGAGAGAGCCAAATCTTATCCCTATCATAGAAGAGCATTATTCCATGGTAAAAAAAGTCGTTGATCGGGTCAACGTTGTAAAGAAAAAACAAAAAGAAATGGCGCATAAAAAACGAATCGAGGCCAAAAAGCGGAAACTGGAAAAATTAAAAAAGCAAAAGGTTGAATATGAAAAGCAGCTATCAAAAGCCAAACAAGAAAAATTGCTTGATGACGAAATAAAAAGGGTTCGTGCAGAAAAAGCAGAAAAAAAACGGGTTGCTGAAATAAAAAAAGCAGAGGAACAACGCAGAAAACAAAAAGAAAAACAGCGCCAGGAAGCCATCAAGTTTCAAAAACAACAAGAAGAAGCCTGGCGCCAAGTGAATCATTTTGCTAAAAGCAAAGGCTGTAAAGGTTTTTACGGGAAAATCTTAAAGTTTTATCTAGATAAATCAGTGAATCGAATCGATCCAATGGTGTTCATGGGCTATATGTTTGAATCGATCCAGCGCTATAAAGTGGTAATGAAAAAAGATCACATTATTTGCTATTTGATCAACCCCAGCATAACCTTTGCCATTGAAAAACAGAAAGGAAGGTTTTATGGAAAAACACTTGGGCAGGGAATATATTTGAAGCTGGTAGATTTTGGTACGTTTGGTTCGCAGCAAATTTTTATTTTTAGGGAAATTAGCTAAAACACCCCCTACCTTGGCCAATCATTATGTCTAATCCTTCAGACACAGGTGCCCCGATTAAATAACGATTTTTTTATCTACCCAAAAAAAGAAATTGGCAACCACGCTGATTTCCTTTTTGAAGGTGGTTTGACTGTTCGACTTTTTTTGATTTTGCGAAATGACTCGAACGCTCAGATATTTTCTTCTTCATTGTTTTTATCACATTTTTAAGCGAAGCGCTCCATTACCACCTCTTTTTTAGCATAGCCCGGCGCCATATCTTTTCAGTTCTCTTTCTAACGATTTGCGATCGTTTACCATCTGCTCTAACTTGGTATAAAATTCCTTATTATGGCTTTTAATGCGGGTATGAACGAGCTCGTGAATGATCACATAATCAGTCAATCTGTCGGGTAATCTGACAAGTTTGACATTAAGGCTGATGTTGTTTTTGGACGAACAACTCCCCCAGCGGGTCTTCTGATTCCTAATGAATACGCGATTGTATTTAAACCCATGCGCTTTTGCCAGTTCATCCAGCCTATTAACCAAAACTCTCCTGGCTTTGGTTCGATCAATATCATTGAATTTTACGGAAAGAGTTCTATGATCCCTTTCCACCTGTCTCATTCTTTCCAGATTTTTTTTTATCCACCCCCTTCTGGAGCCGGCAAAGGCCATGGCTTTCTCCCATGAAATTCTATAAGGAACTGCAACCCGAACACCTTTGAATGGTCGCACCGAAATATTGATCCGCTTTGCCCTTGGACTGCGTTCAAATAAAATTTTTCCGATACCTTCAATACGAAACAGATGTCCGCCCATTTCCTTCTGCCTTATGCCTTATAATAATATAGTGAAACACCGGTGGTTTTTAATACAAACCCGAACGTTTAGCTGCACGAATTGTTTTTTAAATACCAAAAACACAAGCTGAAACCCATTCCAGATAATCACATATAAATCAATAGCCTCGCCAGGTATCGATCGCTTTCACCAGGACATATACAGCCCGGGTAAAAGGAAACTCTTCGTCATCCTGCGCATATTTGAGCACACCCCCTGATATGGTATCGATTTCCGTTTTTCTCGCGGCCTGCAGGTCCTGAAGCATGGACGTCTTGTTCGCTGCCGTTCTCTCAAGATTGTCCATATGCATGGCCCACAGCTCATCAAACTCAATTTGGACACCTGCCCTTCCTGCCGCAATAATGGTCTCTTGGCAGATCCTTTTCATGATGTCCAGTGCATGGATATTTTTTCGCATCTCGCCATTGCTCATACCCGTTAAGGCGGAAGTGGTGTTGACCATAGCGTTTATGGCCAGTTTCCGCCAAATAGCCGGCCGAGGATCTTCCACATAACTGGCGTTCAGTCCAGCCCCTTTCAACAGAACTTCGATCCATGCCATGTCAATGCCCTGCTTCCAGGGCCCGAACATGAAAAAGCCGTCGCCACCCCACCCTATGACACCCGGAGCCTTAGTATATGCCCCGTAAGTTGTCACACCAGCTCCGACCTTTTCCTTTCCAAAAACTGAAACAAGCTTCTCCGGGTTCCCCAGGCCATTTTGAATGGTAAGAACCACTCCGTCCTCCTCAAGGATTTCCCCAACAGGTGAAATTTCTTCTGTGCTGTATGACTTTACGGCCACAATAACCAACCTGGATGGTTTGAGATCAGACGGGCTATCCGAAACAGCGGTCAGTGGGAATTTCCTTGTCGTGCCGGTGCGGTCCCCCTCAATCGTAATCCCTTTCTCTCGAAGCGCCTCAAGCTGTGCGCCCGATCTCTGAAAAGCCTGAACAGTTATGCCTCCTTCGATCAAACGGCCGGCCAACAGGCTGCCCAAAGCGCCACATCCGGCTATGGTTACTATCATGCGGTTATCTCCCAGCTTCTGATTTATTTTTCCCCCAAACAATAGATAGTCTTTTCCTGGGTGTCAAGCGATGGTGGACAACTATAAAATGGCAGTTACAATCCTCTGTCGAATGGACTTTCCGAATTCAAGGAAACATAAGATAAATCAAGTCAGTTGACTGAAACAATGGCTGAAAATTACAATTTGCTTACAAATATTGAATAATATTTTCATCTTGCAAAAAGCCGACGTGACGAATAATAACATTTTTTCCAGTATGAATTATTCAAATCTGTCAAAGCAACGCCTTTAGACTTGGATGCGTGGATAAATTTGTTACCACCTACATAAATACCAGCGTGGCGTGGGAATGTTGGAGGTCTGAAAGTCACAATATCGCCAGGTTTTAGTTCATTTTTTTTAATTCTAATCCCTGCTCTCATTAAAAGCTTGGTTGACCTCGGGACTTCCATATTCAACGTTCTTTTATAAATCTGATGGACAAACCCTGAACAATCAACACCTTTTTTTGTATTTCCCCCCATCCTATGAGGAGTACCCTTCCACGATCTATATTCTTTAAGCAGCAATTTTCTGATTTGACTGTCACTCAAAGAATTTGAAACCATTGGTTTTCGATTATAACCATCATTCGTTATTTTTTTACCGGCACACCCCAGTATCAACACCAAAGCAACCGCAACGAATATATATTTTAGTTCCGGCTTCATTAACTCTCCATAACAAGTGTTTATTTGGATCCAGGTACCATCCCTATGTAATGTCATTCATCTTTAAGCGCCAGATGCTATTGTAATATAAAATTAAATACCGCAAAAATTTAGATACATTGAGAGATTACCTACTATCACCGAACTCGTGATATCATCTTATTCTATGATATCACAACAATTTTTAGGCTTCAAAAAACCTGTTATGTGGGAGATGAACGAAACCGCTTCGCGGTAGCTTTCCGGCCCATCTTTTCTCATTTCAAATCATTTATCATACCAAAACGACCATCTTAATCTACATATATGGATTCGCTTCGCTCAA
>JAXHVO010000101.1 GCA_034189135.1 Thermodesulfobacteriota bacterium
TGTAAAAGTCATCGAATTGACAAAGAACAATGAAACTGAATTACTTTATCGTAACATTTGTACTACTCTAAACGAAAATGAATTTAAAAAAGCAGCATAAGTTTTCGCTCAATTGGGGTAGAATTCATTTCACCACTCGTAACCCGTAACCTGAACAACATGGCTTAATCAATTCTGCCTGGCCGTTTGTATCTGATTCACGCAATAGTACCAGATTTATTTGTTATTCTATCATTGTGTCCACCTTATAGGTCCCCCCTTCCCATTCGATCAACCCTTTGAGATATAAGGGAAAAGTCAATTCTTCTATATCCTCAATTCCCGATATTTCCTGGTCTGCAAACAACCTGATACCCCTAGTTTCTTTTGGTAAAATGGGAAAAGGCGACAAAAGGAGTTCGGCCTTTTTGCCGCCTGCGTCTTTTGCAATGACACTGCCGGACGGACGGGCATGGGCATTTCCCCAGTTGTGCAGATCAACTATCAGTGAAGTTTTTCCATCGGTCTTTTTTTTAACAACCCCTTTAAATTCAAGTTCCGGTTTTGCCTTTCCCACCGTGACATAAACGACCACCGCAATGGCGCCAGCCACAGGTACGTTAAAATTTCCGAACTTCATGTTATCGATGGTTTCCGGCGCAGGTGAAATGACCACGGCAAATCTGCGCTCGCCATCCTGAGCATCTGCCGGTATATGAACTTCAAAACGATACCGTTTGATCCTTTTAGGAAGTAGCTTGAAGGTTCGCCGCTCTATCCGTGTCCACGGCCGACACGACGCCGCGGTCAGTGGTTTTTCCGCAGGATGGATAACAACACCCCCCTGCTGATTGAGCTCCCAGTCGGCGGTTCGAACCTGGTAAATGCCCGGCGCGGTATCTGCATTTTCAATGGTAATCACCTCTCTGAGCACATCACCCGGTTTTCCCTTCAGCTCAAAATTGGGTGGGCTTATGCGTACTGCAAATGTAGCCCCTTTAGTTTTGCAGGGCATGGCAAGGATTAAAATAATAAAAAGAAGTGATAATGGAATCAGGGTATGTTTAGTACAATTCAATTTCATAGATAGGCGCATAGCGTAGTTTTCCGGTTAAACGGTTTGCATCGATTTTTAAAGTAAAGGTAAAAAATTCAGTCAAAAAAGAAGCGCCGATAAGCCCTTCAAAAATTAAAGCCCGGTTGCCGGGTGATGTCTGACCTGAAGCAAAAATACCGGTGGTTTTCCAGGTAAGGGAAAATCCCTGGCTGCCATTGAATCCGTCTATTTGACTGGGCAGGGCCAGATAGATTCGGGCCTTTTTCCCTCTATAGTTTGAGGTGTTCAACCGCACTTCCACATCAGGTATATGGGCCTTTAAAAGGAAAAATTCATCTTTGCTTAAAGAGGATAAATTTTCCTGCTTTTCCCATTCAAAGCGAACGTTAAAGTGCTTTTTTGGAGATTGAGAATCATCCAGAACTTCTGCAGCCTGGATTGGAATAGAAATGGCAAGAAGGACAGATGCGGTAAAAACAATTTTATACAACAGTGATCTCTCGGGCCGTTGAATACCGATATGTAGTTTCGGGAAAATCATGGAACAGACACCGTATAGGTCACCCTTCCGGTATAGGTCCCGTAGGGAACAATCTGGGTATTGTTATAATAAAATGTATGCCAGTCCCTGACGAGCCAAAATGCACGTGTCGGACTCAGTATGACCTGTGCCGGCGAGCCGGTAAATTGACCCGACGGGATATCCTCATCCTGTGCGGTCCAGCTGATGTTTGTAAAAGAAATGGTGTCGGTGCCGTTACTCAGAGGGGTGGATGAGTCTGCAGTTACAATGAAGTTTGTGAACAAAGCCGAAAAAATATTTGCCCGCCTGGCCGAAGCCTCTATCAGAACACTGCTCGGTGTGCCTGCGACCGGGGTGCCGTCACCCACCTGTGTGGCCGGAACATTGTGGGTAACAGTGGTTATTCCTGTTGCCGCGCCCACCCTGATCCTTACTTCAGCCGGTGCACCCCACAAATTAAATACAATTTCAGCATGTGCGACGGGTTGAAAAATAAAAATCAGAAAAATGACTATTAAAAGATGTCGCATCGGTTTAGTCAGCCCCGCTGCAGAAAAAATCTGCAGCGGGGTTTAATATTATTAAATTTTTCATCCCAACTCAAGTATTTAAGGTAGCACAGCAGTGTAAGTTACCTGATCGGTATAAGTACCTACCGCAGGTGGGATTGCCGGATTTATATATTCGTAACTCCATACAGAAGTCAGATTAATAATACCAGAGGCATTGGCGAGGATGGTCTCTGTACTTCCGCCTGCATCGGTTAAGGTAGGTGCTGTTATACTTCCTGTAACATTCGTATTAATTTGAGAATAGGAAATAGTATTGCCACCACTAGTAAGACCCCCGTTATTAGATGGGGTTATATCTACGTCGCCTCCATTACTGATAAGAACTACATTCACCGCTCCACCACCTGCATCACCACCTGTACCAGCTGTTGTAGCACCTGTAGCAACATCATTACCTGTGGGGGAGAAATTGATTGTATCAATGGTTGTCCCTGCCGTGCCAACCCTGAAATAAACAAATGGGGGTATTACAATTTCAAAATTTAGCCTCGCGTCTGCGCTTGCACCGGCCCCTGTTGCGAAATTACTCTCCGCATTTGCGAAATTAACATAGCAAAGAGCAATCACCAATACAAGTCCAAATAAGGTGATTCTTGCCTTTGTTTTCATAGTCGTTGCCTTAGTTTTCATTGTGCCTTCCTCCTGACTTACTTTTTAAATAAATTTTCAATTGGATTTTGCTGATTTGTTTTTTTTTCCGTTAAAATAGCCAAAGTACGTGCCAAGGCGGTCACCGTAAATGGTTTTTGAATGAAATCATGCACCTTTGCCTCATTTTTTTCAGACAACTTCTCAGAACTGATATTTCCCGCAATCAGCACATTGGTCGAATCCGTCTGATTGATGACTGACTGTTTAAAAAAATCGATGCCGTTCATCCCCGGAAGAATAAAATCGCTAATAATAATATCGAAGTGATTGTTTTGCATGGCACCAAGCCCGTCTTCGGCAGATTCGACCGCCATTAAAAAACAACCCTTGCTTAAAAATACCATGCTCAGCGAATCTCTTATCAATTCATCATCTTCGATCAGCAGTGTTTTCATCGTTTTTATTTTAGAAAATGGGTCCATTTTTTCTCGTTTTTTACCAACCACTGTCTGTTATAGCACATACCGTGCCAAAGCCGCATAAAATAATATATGTTGTTTAATTACAGTATGTTATAGAATTCGTTTTGGACGAATCGTTTCGCAGGGAAAAAGGATATTGTGGGAAATGACCCAAATTAATTGGGTAAATAGGCTCAATTGGGTGAAATAACCCAATATCAGCGAATGACTAAAAAAAGAAATGCTTAAGATGATGCAACTACTCACCTAGTAAGGCTGAAGCCGTTTAGGCTGAAGGAATCATTAGAGAACGATTGTCGTATGTTGGCGGAATGTGATTCTTGCATAAAACATGGATTTAAAATGCGCTTTTACCCTACAGTCTTCAGCCTTCACCCTGCCCATCTGAGTAGTTTCAAGATGAGAAACTAACCTTCCATAAAAAATCGTTTAGGCGGTTTTCAAAAGGTCTTTGAATAAACACTTGATGGCCAAGCAAAAAGGCTCATATACCCCCGCTAAAAAGCAGCGGGATAAAAAGGCGTAGCGGTTTTTCAGGGGTGAGACTATACATATAGTATGTCGAGTTCCTGAAAAATCGCTACAACACAGCAGATGAGCCTTTTTGCTTGGCCATCAGGGTTGTTTTTTTCTGCGGTATCTAAACTTATCTCTGGTCAGCCCGAGAAGGCTTGCCGCTTTGCTTTCGTTACCGTCAGCCATTTTAAGTGCTGCATCAAAATAGTATTTTTCAAGCGAGTCAAGAATTGAAGTGAAATTTATACCTGAAGCAATCAGGGGAGGGATAACCGGCATGTTATCCGGCCTTACGTCCGGTCCATTCCTATGGGTTTGTTTTAACTCAAGATTTTCCGCCCTTAACACCGGCCCATCCGACATTAGGACCGCCCGTTCAAGCATATTTTTCAGTTCACGAACATTACCGGTCCAGTGATGATTCTGTAACGCAGCTTCGGCATCGGGGGAAATATAGGTGAAAATCTTGCCAAATTTTCGGCCGAACTCCAAAAGAAAGTTTTGCGCAATGGGGATAATGTCATCCGGCCGCTGGTTTAAAGATGGAATCTCTATTTTAACCACTGCCAGACGGTAATATAAATCCTCTCTGAATTTGCCGGCTTCGATCATTTTCGGCAAATCCCTGTTGGTCGCAGAAACAATCCGGGGTTGTACCCGATGTTTTTGCGTACCACCGACACGATAATACTCACCCTCTTCCAAAAACCGCAGGAGTTTTGCCTGGGCAGCCATACTCAAATCTCCCACTTCATCAAGAAAAAGCGTGCCATCCGCCGCTTTTTCCACCAGGCCCATTTTTCCGGATGCATGAGCGCCACTAAAGGCCCCCTTTTCATAGCCGAAAAGTTCACTTTCAATAAGCTCTTTGGGAATGGCCGCACAGTTTACACTGACTATCGGGCCTTTGAAATGAGGGCTCCGGTAATGTATGGCTTTGGCGATCAGTTCTTTACCTGTGCCTGTCTCTCCCACAATAAGAATCGAAGTATCCGAACTTTCCGCTACCCGTTTTACGATTTCCATAATATCTAAAATCGCATCGCTCTCGCCTATGAAGCAGGGCAGATTCTCTTTGAGATATTTTTCATGAAGAAGCTGGATCTCTTTTCGCATTGAGATCGTTTCAAGGGCAACCCGGACATTGGCGATTAAAGAATCCATTTTAAGCGGTTTTACCACGTAATCATAAGCTCCGAGTTTCATGGCACTGATCACTGTTTCCAAATCCTCATAAGCAGTAATCATAATGACTATTATTTCAGGATTTTTTTGTTTAATGACCTTCAGTGCCTCGACTCCGCTCATCCCCGGCAGACCGATATCAAGCAGAATCAGATCAGGTGGATCGCTTTCCAAAGCATCGATCACCGCCTCGGCTGAAGCAAATGCCTGAACCTGGTATTCTCTTTTCAGTGCAAGGGTGACACCTTCTCTGGAAACCCCTTCATCATCCACAACAAAAACAGAGTAATTCGTCATCTCGGGCCTATTCTTTTCTCAATCGGAAGCTCGATGCTAAACTCGGCTCCCCCCCATTCGCTTGAACCCACAGTAATCGTGCCACCGTGGTCGGCAACAATTCTCTGAGCAAGACTCAGTCCGATACCGGATCCATCCTGGTGCGTGGTAAAAAATGGATCGAAAATTCTCTCTCTCAGCTTCAAAGGCACGCCCGGTCCGGAATCGGCCACACGTATAAAAAGACTTTGTTTTTCAAAATGAGAGGTCACCTTTATCATTTTATTATCATCTTTTTCGTTCATTATTTGAGTGGCATTATTAATCAGGTTTAAAATGACCTGTTCCATTAAGTGCTCATCGCCATAGCACTCCGGCAGATTATCAGCCAGAGATGTTTCTATTTTAATCCCCTTTTTCCTCAAGGTAGCTGTGGAGAGATCAATGGCTTCCGACAAAGATTGATTCAGGTTGATCTTGATCATTTTAGGAGTACCGGGCTTGGAAAAATCGAGCACCCTTTTGATCACAGACTCAATTTTATTGGATGCGGTCTGGATTTGCCCGGCAATTTTTTTGATCATTTTAATGCTCTCTGGACTAAAGGTATCATTGTCGCAAAGATCCTCCAAAGTATATAAATAGGAGTTGATGCCGGTCAGTGGGTTTCTTATTTCATGAGCAATTCCGGCAGCAACCCGCCCCAGTGAGGCCATTTTGTGTTTGATCATGATCAGGTACTCCAACTCCTTCGCCCGGCTCACATCCATCATATTTACCAGTATGGATTCCTTGCCTTGATAATTGAACACGCTCGCATGGCACTGCACCCATTTTATATCTGCCTGATCGGAAAACTTACATGAAGGACTGAACCTGAAATCTGTTTCAGCCGTTTTTATTTTACCGGAACGCATGCCTTTATATAACCTTTGCACTTTAGCCAGATCATCCGGATGGAGAAATTCGAATTTAGTGATTTGATACGAATCCGGCAATTTCCCCAATAAATGGCCTTGCTCTCTGTTATGGTAGACAATTTTATCTTCCTGGATAATGCAAATTCCGATCAATGAATTTTCCACCAGGTTACGAAATCGTTCCTCGCTTTCCCGCAAAGCAACTTCCGACTCTTTACGGCTGTCTCTAAGCCTTTTGTTCTCAAGCGCATTTTCTGTGGTTGTTAGCAATTCCTGTTGTTCAAACGGTTTTCTAATATAATCATAGGCGCCTTTTCTTAATGCCTTGATGGCGGATTCTATGGAGGCAAATCCGGTAATGATGATGACCAGCGAATCCGGGCTTTTTCGTTTAATATGATCCATGACCTTATATCCTTCCATATCAGGCAAAGACAGGTCGAGCAAAACAAGATCAAAGGAGGTCCGGTTCACACGTTTTATCGCTTCACCGCCGCAATCCGCCACGGTGATTTTATAGGGTTTTCGAGACAGAATATCTTCCAGATATTTGCATATTTCCGGATCGTCATCCACCACCAGCACGTTTGGGATATCGGGCATTTCTCCTCCTCAAAAATCAGTTTTAATCTCTATAACATAAAATGACCCTGTTTGAAAATAGGCTAAAAATAACATTTCTGTTTCCGTCCTGTATATCTGAACAAAAAAATGTAATTATCAAATGGCATGTCCGTTTATTTCTGCTTAGGCTTTTGCCGGTCTTAATACCAACAACAATTGACAATATCTCTTGATTTGATGTATGTTCACTTATGTCGTTATAAAATAAAGGAAGAGGGGAATGATGAGGACTTTAATGTCTCTATTTACGATTCTGGTCATTGTCGTTGTCCAGGGATGTGGTTTTTTAATACTGAATCAGGTGTTTACAGAAAAGGTGAATATAACAATCGGAAAACGAATCGCTAAGAAAGTGGGCGTGCAATAGTAAGAAAGAAAATTTGGCCTATGTTTGAAAATTTAAGGACCGTGTTTAAAAATAAACCTTGCAGTAAACCATCAGCCCGGAATAGTTGAATTCAAAAGATCCGTTGAAATCGATATTCGGGTAATCTTCGTCTTCTGCTTTGATATATATATTAAAACGTTCCAATCCTATCCCAAAACCAAGATACTTAAATGCATTATACTCCAGAACGAGATTACTATCTGTAATTGCACCTTCAAATTGACCCATTTCAAGATAAAAGAAATCAACATTGTATTTGAGAAAAAGCTTGGGAGTAATGGCAAAATCGGCCCGCAAACCCAAAACTGGAAGCGGTGCTGTAATAGACTCCGATTCATGTCCCTCAAATGCCCCGTAAGCGTCTATTTTAAAATCAATGGGCATAACAAAAAGACCAAAAGATGCACCCAGGTCTATACGGTCGTCCTGGAAAAATGAATAGCTATATGCCCCTTTAAAGACCTGTAAATCAAATGAAGTAGTTACTTCGGTACCAAGAGGGAATAGAGTATCACCTATTTGAATATTCCCTAGCAAGGTCGTAGTGCTATCGCGACTAATATCGAACCAACCTAAATCCAAACGGTGGCGGAGGTTGCGAGAAAAGCGCCACAAGCCGTCCACCCTAAAGACCGATACCGATGAATCCAGGTCAAGCGAATCCTCAACATCAACCTCTATTCCGAGCCCTTTCGTGCCGAGGGTGTTGTGGTCAAGTAAAACCGGACACTTTTTGTTAAGCCGCTTTGCGGCATTGTTCTTTTTCATAGGCGAACGGAGTTTTATAACCGAGTGTCGAATGCAGCCGAATGGAGTTATAGTAG
>JAXHVO010000102.1 GCA_034189135.1 Thermodesulfobacteriota bacterium
ACTTTAAGACAAAAGTCTAGATATTTCTTATCATTTCAGCATGTTATAACATACTGTTTTCTTACGCAATTTAATCTAGCTCGGCTAAATCCTTAAAAAACCAAATGCGGTTACCCTGGGGAATATGGGGGCACCCCTTGCAATATGCATTTTCCTATGATAGCTGTATGGCTTATGTTAACAACGTCAATGTATAAAAATGAAAAAGAGTGGAGGAATAGGAATGGATTTTGAATTGAATAAAACACAACAGGATATTCAAAAAGCTGTCAGGGATTTCGTAAAGGGTGAATTCGACAAGGATCTTGCCATTGAATTAGCAAAAAACCATGAATTTCCGAGGAAAATTTGGCAAAAGGCCGGGGAAATCGGTCTCATTGGCGTGCACTTTCCGGAGGAGTATTCCGGACAGGGGCTTGGCAGCCTGGAGGATATCCTGGTGATTGAAGAGCTATGTCGAGGGGATTCAAGCATCGGAAGCGCAGTTGCCCTTTCCAGTTTTGCTTCCGAACTCATTGTTCATTACGGCAGTGATGAAATGAAGGAAAAATTTATCCCCCAGGTCGCAGAAGGAAAAATGCTTTCTGCCGGTGCGTTTACCGAGCCGGATCATGGCAGTGATATTACGTCTGTGGATACAACTGCAGTAAAAGATGGAGATGAATGGGTGGTTAACGGCGGAAAGACTTTTATCACCAATGGCGGACTGGCGGGATTTTACTCTGTGATGTGCCAGACCGATCCCGATGTCAAACCGTCTTACCGAGGTATCAGTTTGATCCTTGTCGAGGCGGATCGGGAGGGCTTATCGACTACGGATGTGGGAGACAAGATGGGAATCAGTACCATGTCCACCACGGAGGTGATATTAAAGGATGTTCGGGTGCCTCTGTCCAACCTGGTTGGTGAAGAAAACAAGGGATTTTATCACGTACTTCATTTTTTTGATGAAAGCAGGATACAGGTTGCAGCGCAGGCGCTTGGAATCGCCCAGGGAGCCTATGATCGGGCACTTGCTTACGTTAAGCAGCGTGAACAATTCGGCAAAAAAATCGCCCAGTTTCAGGTTACCCAGCATAAGCTTGCGGATATGATTACCAAAATAGAGCTTGCCAGGCTAATGACTTACAAGGCTGCTTGGAACTTTGACCAGGGCCGTATCGATCCCAAACTGACATCCATGGCAAAGATGTATGCGGCCCGCACTGCTGTGGAAGTTGCTGACGAGGCCATACAGCTTTTGGGTGGATATGGGTACATGGCGGAGTATGAAGTTGAACGGTTCTACCGGGATGCAAAAATTACCGAAATTTATGAAGGCACCAAGGAAATTCAGAAAAATACCATAGCCAGTTCGGTTATTGGTAAACTAAAATAGATTCTGGAGGCTATTATGCTTGATTTAATTAAAAAGACCATGCTTACCGGTATTGGCCTTGCACTTTTAGCAAAGGATGAAGTAGAAGGCTTAGCCAAAGAACTTGTTGATAAAGGTAAAATGTCGGAAAAAGACGGAAAAAAGTTTTTGGATGATCTTTCCAAACGATATGAGGAAGTCCAGGAAAAACTGGAAAACAGGGTGGAAAAGACCGTAAAGGAATTTCTTAAAAAAGCGGATATCGTAACGACTGATGATTTGAAGGCGTTAAAAAAGGAAATCAGAGAGCTTAAAAGTGCCGTTAGCAAGGATCAGTAGAAAAAACACAGCCATCCATTTTCCAAAAGTCTCAAATTGATGATTTAAAACT
Source organism: Thermodesulfobacteriota bacterium (assembly GCA_034189135.1). Taxonomy (NCBI): domain Bacteria; kingdom Pseudomonadati; phylum Thermodesulfobacteriota; species Thermodesulfobacteriota bacterium. The sequence continues at coordinate 1,749 of JAXHVO010000102.1, forward strand.
CATATTTTGCACCCTTTAGTTTGGCCTAAGCCGCAGGCGATAAGGGATAACCATAAATTTTTACCCCTTACCGTTTTAAAGGTGACTAAAATTAGGGGTGCGAAACTTGAGTTAAAATCTTAAACCAGCAAACCGTGCCTATGCTCAGTATAAAAAAAATAGGTGTGTTAGGGCGGACTTATCGCCATTTCAATCGCTATCGCCAGATACTGACCGTTCTTTTCAGATACGGCTATGGTGATCTTATAGACCGGCTGAAAATTGACCAGTACATTGAGATCGGGCTTCAAATGATCTCCAGGAAACGTCGTGAGCGTGTTGAAAAACTGACACGGGCGGAAAGAATCAGGATGGCTCTTGAAGAACTTGGGCCAACCTATGTTAAACTGGGCCAGATACTCTCCACCCGCCCCGATCTGGTGCCGGTTGATTTTATTGATGAATTTGCCAAGCTTCAGGATAAAGTTCCTCCATTTCCATTCAGTGAAGCCAAGCAGATTGTCCAGTCCGAACTTGGCTCTAAGCTTGAAGATATTTTTAACTCTTTTGATGAAGAACCTTTCGCTTCTGCTTCCATAGGACAGGTGCACCGGGCCAGGTTGAAAGATGGCGAAGAGGTGGCGGTTAAGGTTCAGCGTCCCGGAATAACGAAGGTTATAGAAGTCGATCTTGAAATAATGCTTCATCTTGCCACACTTATGGAACGCCATATAGAAGAGATGGTTTTGCAGCGTCCCATTAAAATCGTGGAGGAATATGCCAGAACTCTTGAAAAAGAGATCGACTACACCATTGAAGCGACCAGCATGCAGCGAGTTGCCATGCAATTTCTGGACGACCCGAATATTTATATTCCCAAAGTGTTTCGTGATAAGTCCACCGAACGTATCCTCACGGCCGAATTTATTGAAGGCATCAAGGTGTCTGAAATTGATCGGATCGAAGATGCCGGTCTTGACAGAAATATTATTACGGTTCGGGGAACTGAATTATCACTCAAGCAGGTTTTTGATTATGGATTTTTTCATGCGGATCCACATCCCGGCAATATTTTTGTCCTGGCCAACAATGTAATCTGTTTGATAGATTTTGGCATGATGGGCAGTGTGGATACCTTTACCAAAGAAAGATTTGTTGATCTGCTTGACAGCATTGTGAGAAAGGACGAATCAAAAGCAGCCCAGACGATTCTTAAACTGACCACCTGGGATACAGCGCCGGATGTTCGTTTTTTTGAAAAAGATGTTTCAGAGTTCATGATGCAGCATCTCTACAAGCCGTTAAAGGATATTAAAATCGGCAAACTGCTTCAAAATATGATAGAGTTGACTTCCAGGCACCGACTGACGATTCTGCCCGATCTTTTCCTTATGATGAAGGCGCTTACCACCGCCGAAGGCGTTGCTTTGATGCTCGATCCTGATTTCGACATGATCGGCCACACCAAACCTTTTATCAAACGGGCAATACTGGAAAGATTTACCGCCAAGAGGATTGCCGGAAACTTTTATAATCTGGCATCAGAGATTCTACAATTTATGCAGCAGTTCCCCAAAGACGCTCTTGAAATCACCCATTTGCTTAAAAATAAGAATCTGTCATTAAATTTAGAGCACCGTGGTCTTGAGACCATGCTTTCCACTTATGATCAGATAAGCAACCGGGTATCATTTTCTATCATCATTGCTGCCCTGATCATCGGGTCCGCTTTGATCGTTATCTCTGATGTTCCACCGCTTTTTTACGGAATATCCCTGATCGGCATCGTCGGATTTTTAACCGCCGCGATAATGGGAATGTGGCTTTTGATTGCAATACTGAGGAAAGGACGGCTGTGAGAGGAAAACCTTAGCAAAAAGGCACTTTTACCATGGTCTCGAAAGGGAGATGTCTTTGCGGCATCTCCCTTTTTTTTGCTTTGATTGTCACTATTGGAAAAAAGTTATTCGCCGGTGGCAGCCCCGTGAAGCTTGATTTCAACTTTTTCCGTAAGACCTTCATAGTACTCTCGAAGGATTGCCACCACTTCGTCACGGCCGAAATGATCCGGAAGTTCTTCGCCTTCGGAGAGCATCTTGCGCAGCATGGTCCCTGAAAGGAGAACTCGATCTTCTTTGCCATGGGGGCAGGTTCTCATTGAAGCCATGCCGTCACATTTGTAGCAGTAGAATGTCCAGTCAATCTTCAGCGGGGTACAGAGCAGGGCTTTGCCTCCCTCCGGTGTGGGGATTTTGTCAAAAATTGTCTGGGCTTCAAACATCCCGTAAAAATCTCCCACCCCTGCATGGTCTCGGCCGATGATCATGCGCGAGCAGCCGTAATTCTGGCGGAAAGTGGCATGAAGCAGACCTTCTCTGGGGCCGGCATAACGCATGTCAAGGGGGTATCCGCCCTGAACCACATTGTCTTCCACGAAATAATTCTTGACCAGAGTGTCGATACATTTTACCCGAACTTCGGCCGGGATATCCCCGGGCTTTAGATTTCCTACCAGGGAATGGATGTAAACCCCGTCACAGACCTCTACGGCGATTTTACAAAGATATTCGTGTGACCTGTGCATCGGGTTTCTGAGTTGGAGGGCAGCGACTTCGCTCCAGCCTTTTTCTTCAAATATCTTTCTGGATTCTTCCGGTCGCATATAGACGCCGGCATATTTTGTGGGATATTCACTTTCGGTGAGAACTTTTACCGGTCCGGCCAGATTGAACTCTTTTTGTCCCATGACCATTTGAACACCTGGATGATCGTCTTTGGCAATTTTCCAGAATTCTTCAGCCGTTGGAGTTCCTTCTCCCATAAAGACCTTTTCGCACTCAAATTTTTTGTCATCTTCGGTCATTTCGTATTTTTCGGTCACTTTCATGGTTGCCAGCATTTCTTCTTTTTCAGGGTCGTAGAGAGCTATTTCGTCCCCTTCGCTGATTGCGCCTGCATCCTCGGCTGAAACATCAAGGGTTACCGGGATGGGCCAGAAAGTTCCGTCGGCAAGGAGAAAGTCGCTACATACGCCTTTCCAGTCCGCCTTGGTCATAAATCCTGTAAGAGGGCTGAATCCGCCGATTCCCATCATGATCAGGTCGCCCTTTACCCGTGGGGATACCAAGATTCTTTTAAGGCCCTCAGCCTTTTTCTTCTCCGCTTCCAGTTCTGCGCCTTCCAGCAGGCAGCAGGTTAAGCCCTTTCCTCCATGAGGTGGAATTAAATTTGCCATCTGTACCAGTCTCCTTTCATTCAATGGTTTATTGGGTTAATCATATGTGCTTGGTCGTTTACCAGGACTGTTTTTTCCATTTTCTAAAAAGAAAACATGTAGTAAGGATGACGATGCTTGTCAAGGCAAATTCGGCTTTAAGCAATGGCATAAGTGCGCTTTAAAATGGAAATGATAATATTTTCTTGATTACCATGGACAATATTATTAAAGTCGACCGATTAAAAATCCAGATACGATTTATCCTATAAATATGAAAAAACGGCTGTGGATCCATATATTGGTAACCGGCATTATAATCATGCCGGTTTCCCTTTCTTTTGCCCAGGGAGGGAAAATTAGCGGCAGTCTTGGGCTCAAAACAAAGCAGGGAAACGTGGTACATGGTGATTGGATAAGGGTGTTGCTTGTGACCGAAAAATTTGAGGTTAACCAAGATAGCGAAGTTTCTGCTATGGATAAACATAAACAAATTGAATGTATCAGGAATGCCCATATTCATTTTTTTAAAAAAGTAAGAGAAAAGATGGAAAATCCGGCTTATATTGCCGCAAGCACTCTGACAACTCCCGACGGGGCTTTCAGGTTTGCTGATGTGAAAGCAGGACAATATTATTTAGTGGTTACCTTTCCGGCCATCATTAACGGCTGTAAAGTTGCCTGGCAGGTTCCGGCTATGGTGTGTCACGGGGAAACGACTTATATCGAGTTAAGCAATGACAATTTGGCACTGCCGACCTATTCTAGAAATAAGTAGCTTATAGGTAAAGACTTGTTTCAAATTTACTGTCAGCTGTGAGCTAATAGACTCAGACAGTTTCCTCATTTAAAGCGGAACATATTTTTGAAAATTACTATAGTGACTACAGGGAGAATTAAATGAACAGAGGATACATGGGCAAAGTTCTGTGGGTGGATTTAAGTTCAGGTAAAATTGAGGAAGAAACAATTGCTGACAGTGTGTATGAGAAATATCTGTCGGGTTTGGGCCTGGGTGCCTACCTGCTTTACAACCGCATGCCTGCAAATGCCGATCCGCTGGGGCCTAAAAATATACTTGGGTTTCTTTCCGGACTTTTAACCGCAACCGGAAGCCTTTTTACCGGCAGGTGGATGGTGGTGGGAAAATCTCCGCTTACAGGGGGGTGGGGTGATGCAAACTGCGGTGGAAACTTTTCACCGGCTATAAAAAGATGTGGATATGATGGCATTTTTTTTAAAGGGATCAGCAAAAAACCGGTTTATCTTTTTGTGGATAAAGGCAAAGCGGAAATAAAAGATGCCTCCGAATTTTGGGGAACGGATACGGTGGAAACGGAAAAAGCCTTGATCAAACAGGCAGATTGCAAAAAACCACGTGTGGCATGTATCGGTCCTGCAGGAGAAAAACTTTCCCTGATATCCGGTATTTCAAATGATCTGGGCAGGATGGCAGCTAGGTCCGGCTTGGGCGCAGTGATGGGATCAAAAAAATTAAAAGCAGTCGTGCTCGGTGGTGCCGGGCGTATTAAATCTTACCGCCCGGATAAGATAAAAAATTTAAGCAAAGCCTGCAACGCTTCGGTAAAAGATCAGTCGGAATTTATAAAAGGGATCATGTCGGCGCGTATCGGCACGCTGATGAGAGTCCTTCCAGCTCAGATGGCAATGAATAGCAAGATGTATATATCAATGCTTGCTAAGTGGGGCACAGTCAGCACGAACCAGATATCCATAGAGATAGGTGATTCCCCCATTAAAAACTGGAAAGGGAGCAATAAGGATTTCGGGACTAAAAAATCCGAACCGCTGAACCCGGATATATTTACCAAATGTGTGATTGTAAAATATCATTGTTATTCATGTCCGTTAGGCTGTGGCGGCATATGCTCCATTAAGGGTAAATACGCCGAAACGCATAAACCGGAGTATGAGACTGTGCTCGCCCTTGGTGGGCTGTGCATGAATAATGACCCGGACAGCATTTTTCACCTCAACGAGGTACTTAACAGGGCCGGTATGGATTCAATATCGGCTGGAGGAACAGTGGCTTTTGCCCTTGAATGTTATGAGAAAGGCATTATTACCAAACAAGATACAGACGGGCTTGAGCTTACCTGGGGAAATTCCGGTGCAATCGTGGCGCTGGTTGAAAAGATGGTCAAAAGAGAAGGCATCGGTGACCTTCTTGCCGACGGTTCCAAGATGGCCGCCCAAAAGATCGGAAAAAGTGCCATGCCATATGCCATCCAAGCCGGTGGGCAGGAGCTGGCCATGCACGATGGAAGAAATGATCCGGGCTTTGCGCTGCATAATTGCGTGGAACCGACACCGGGAAGACATACAATCGGTTCCCAGCTTTATTATGAAATGTTTCAGCTATGGAAAAAAATACGGACGCTTCCTGATGTAAAAATGATCTATTCCAAAAACAGCAAATATCTCCCTGACAGAAAAAAGGCTGTTGCCGGTGCTGCCTGCAGCAAATACATGAATGTGATGAATGGGGCCGGGTGTTGTCTGTTCGGGGCCTTTCTGGGAGCAAATGGCCTTCCCCTGTTCGACTGGCTTAACGCAGCCACCGGCTGGGAAAAAACGCCCGGTCAGTACATGGAAGTTGGAGAACGCATACAGACCTTAAGACAACTGTTTAATATAAAGCATGGTATCGAGCCCAAAGATTACCAGATGAGCGACAGGGCTCTGGGAAGGCCGCCGCTGAAAGAAGGCGCAAACAAGGGCAGGACTATCAATATTGAAAAGATGATGGAAGATTACTGGCAGCAGTTCGGCTGGAACACAAAAACAGGAAAACCGGAGGATGCATGTTTAAAGAGGCTTGGTATTTAACCTGGTAACGACATTTGTCGATAACCATAATGCGCCTTTTTAAACTTGTTTGTTTGGTATCACGTAAATGTTCCGGGTTACGAGTTATAGTGTTTGCCATAAATATATTCCGTTTTAAACGATAAAAAACTCGTATATAAGAGATCGTAAAGAAACAACAGACTAACTATATTATAATTTATTTTGCTATTAGAATGATTGTCGTAAAATAAGCATATTCTATTTTAGTTCTTTCTTAACGATCTCTAATACACTCAGACAGTTTCCTCATTTAAAACGGAGCATATTTATGGCAACTATTATACGTGTTGCGAGTTGTTAATCGAAACAATCCTTTTTTATAACCCGAAACGTTCAACTCGCAGCCCGTAACAATATCGCATGATACAAAAAGAAGCTGCTGTTGAAAATTGTGTATCGTAGCGCCAGGCGAAGTCTGGAGCGTTGGAATAGGTGGCGAAAGAGCCACATTTGAAATTCGCTGAAGGAGTCTAATGGGTTCAAAACCCATCCGGTAAGGGCTGTCACCCAACCGG
>JAXHVO010000103.1 GCA_034189135.1 Thermodesulfobacteriota bacterium
TGTAAAAGTCATCGAATTGACAAAGAACAATGAAACTGAATTACTTTATCGTAACATTTGTACTACTCTAAACGAAAATGAATTTAAAAAAGCAGCATAAGTTTTCGCTCAATTGGGGTCTCACTATTTCTTAAATAAAATAAATTCAACAATAGGAGCAACGCAGCAACATGATCAAAAAATCCAAGCGGGAAATGTGCTTGAATATACGCCACGATTCCGAGTGGAACGATGAAAATCACTCCGGTCACGCTTATCACATTCAGCAACATCACCTTACGCATGGTTTCAATATTGTATTTTTCGTCCATTCCACTGGTAATTATGTTTTTTAGCAAAGGGGAAAGGCGATTTTTCCTGACAGCCATTTTTTTGTCTCCTTGCTCAGTACTTTAAAAGCAACACCCGGTAGCAATTATTGATAACTGCTCTAAATTTTTATATTTATTATATCGCCCTAACAGTCATATTGTCAAATTCTTATTATTAACTCAAGTTTCGCACCTCTTATCTACGGTAGAGGCGGAATTTTTAAAGCGCCGCTTCGCGTTGAAGGTGTGAATCGAGACAGTTATATTATTTTCTTCTAGGGGATATGAACTAAATCAATTGCAGCGTGTCCGGATATTTGGGATAAAGTCTATCCGTTGCTAAATAATAAAAAATGGACGGTCTATCCCAAATATCCGGACACTGCAAAAAGGGGTAATAGATGACCCACATATCCCCTTACAGAAAAAAATATAACCGTTTCGATTCACATCTGATTTTATGTTTCACGTGCCGTCAGGGCATTACTTTACGCCAAATTGGGGTGCGAAACTTGAGCTATTAATTTAAAGCCAACGTTTGGTAGCAATCATTTATGGCAAATAAAAAAACCTATACTTTTATATCGCCCATTGTTGTGAACAACTTTAATAACCGGCAGGCGATCCGCAAACCTGTCTTATTCTCTCGTATTATCACCAGGTATAATTTAGCTAACACCCATAGTTCGGCAGAAACTGTTTATAGCGCTTTCTAATTATCTTTATTTTGCATAATAGCAAAGCAAATTGCAGAAACAAAATATAATATTAGGTTTAATTACATTGAGTTATGAAATATTTTCCGATATGGGTGATGGGAGTCCATAAAAATTACAAGTTGTAAACAGAATAATTTTATATTAAAACGCACAACCGGTGATTTGCTGTTTTACCTGTTTATGCGTTGCTAACCAATACCCGGATAAAATAGAAAAGGAGCTTAAAATGCCGATCAGAAAATATGATGCAATAAAGGCAAACAAAATCGAAATGGAGGGTGCGACCCATATTTCTAAAAAGGTGCCCATTGGTGAGAAAGAGGGCTGGGACGGTTACACCCTGCGAACCTTTACCATAGGACCGGGTGGCCACAGCCCCAAACATACCCACGACTGGGAGCATGTGAATTACGTGATTCAAGGTAAAGGCCGGTTGATGATCGACGGAAAGGAACAGGACGTCAATGAAAAAGATTTTGCCTTTGTCCCGGCAAACATCGAGCATCAGTATTCAAATCCCTACGACAAAGACTTTGAATTTATCTGCATCGTACCCAATCGAGGGGAATATTAAACAATCAAAGTATAGTTAACAAGCATTTTCATCCAACAAGCCCAGTACATAAATGTGTATATGATACCGTTTTTTCTGCCATCGATTCATTGATGAAAATATGATCATGGGAAGCTGCTGGACTTGAAAATGTGAGGGTAAGGATCATTTATCATGAAGACAATCTTTTCTTGGCATGGGACAATGACACTTTGTTTTTTCACCTTGGTCTTTTCTGCTTATTCCATTGCTGCCGGTGTATATAAATATAAGGATAAAAATGGTGTCTGGCACTTTACAGACACCCCAACGGAAATGACAGATTCTGACACAGAAAAGATAATAGATGATGCAACGATCGAAAAAAAAATAAGCGACCTCGAAAAACAATTATCGGAAAAAATGCCGCCACAAAATAATATTGAAAATGCACGAAACGCAACGGTTTCAATTAAGACGGAACTTAGCAACGGCTCCGGTTTTTTTATCACTGATGACGGTTACATCCTAACCAACAAACATGTTATACATGGAATGGAAAATGAACTGGAAAAAGGTAAAGCGGCTTTCGATAAAATGAAAGAATATTTGGATGAACTTGAACAGTATCTGGAAAAAGAGGAAACCTGGCTGGAAAAAGAAAGAGAATGGTTAACCGAAGCGAAAGATGAGTTAAATAGGGTTAGCCAACTTGTTAAATCCAACCAAAAGCGCCTTACAGTTGCGGAATCGAACTATTACAATGCATATGTCTCCGAATACAATGTAAGAAATGGAATTTTTACTAGAAAACAGGCGTACTATAAACATAAGGAAGCAGAGTTTAAAGAAAAAGAAAAATATTTTAATCAGCACTATAAAAAATTCAGAAAACTGAGGTATAACAGAGCTTCTCAGAAAGGGTTTAAAATTATTTTGGCAGATAAAACAGAGCTTACCGCAGAAAAAGTGGCTTTCAGTGATCGCTATGACCTCGCTTTATTAAAAATAAGCGGGTATAAAACGCCTTTTATCAAACCTGCTAAAATGGATGAAATCGCTCTGGGGGATCCTCTCTATGCAATAGGAAATCCGTTGAGTTTTGATCATTCGGTGACGTCCGGTATTTTTTCAGGCCTTAGAGAGAACATGATCCAGACAAATGCACAGGTTAGCCCCGGAAACAGCGGAGGGCCTTTGATTACTAAAAATGGAAGTGTTGTTGGAATCAATACCAAAAAAATAGTGCATCAAAGCGTTGAGGGGATCAGCTTTGCCATTTCCATCGATATTGCATTAAGAGAGTTTAAAGGATATTGGGAGTGAACATTAAAAAGGGGGGCTTGAAGTATGAACAGGATTAAAGCACTTTTTATTTCATGTATCATTTTATTTGGTATATTGGTTGCTGTTTCATGCCGGACACCCGGGACATACTTTATCGGGGTGAAGTATGCCGGAATGCCCGAAACAAGTATCCAGGGAACGGCCCTGATGGGGATGCAATCTTTCCTGGATAAAAGAGAAGTAGAGAAAAAAAACTTTATCGGGGCCAGGATGGTGGGAAAGGACCAAAAAGAATTGTTCCTGTCGACCCAGGCATCTGTAGCCGATTCGGTTACCTTGGCTTTTGAAGAATATGCGACGAAAAGGGGATTTGAAGTCAAACGCATTTCCGGATGGGATTTTTCTCCTCAAGGAATGAAAACCATAGACAAAGGGCCCAAATATATCTTGGGCGGACATATCGAAAAGCTAAGATGCGATGCAACCAAACGTGTGGGCAGAACCAACATGGCTTTGGAGGTTAAAATAACCACCTTTGTCGGCAACATGGAAACCGGCACCGTGACCAAAAAGCCATTTGAAATTAAACTGAAAAGAACTGATCCAACCTTTGGCGCTCTCAGTCTTGAGAAATTTGTAAATGACGCTCTGGCAAAAGTCATTGCAAATACACTGGCTGATTTAAATTGATCGACAAATTCAGGGTCCCTTCAGACGAAATCGACCGGCGGATAACTCAAATCCGGCAAGAAATGCAGCATAATGGAATTGGTGGACTGTTTATTGCCCAACGCGTTGACCTTTTCTATTTTTCCGGCACTGCCCAAACCGGTTTTCTATATATTCCCGCAGAAGGTCAGCCGGTTCTATTTATAAAGCGCTATTATCCCAGGGCCAGGGAAGAATCTTGTATAAAGAACATTGTTGAAATAAAATCCATCAAGGAAATCCCGGGTCTGATCGTTGATTTTTGCAGCAACCTGCCGAAAACTCTTGGGTTTGAATTTGATGTATTGCCGGTCAGGGATTTTAATTTTTATAAAAAGCTCTTTGATGTTGAAAAATCTGTAGACGGATCACCGTTTATCCATAAATGTAGAATGATTAAATCCGCATGGGAGATTAAACAGATTGAAAGAACGGCTGAGCTGGCAAAACAAACATTTGAGCACATCAAATCGGCCATCCGACCCGGACAAACCAAGATGGAACTCTCCGGCATGGCTGAAACTTTTGCCAGAAAACATGGTCATGGAGCCAGGCTGAGAGTTCGTGATCATCAGGCCGCAGAGTATTCCCAGCAGATCTTTAGCGGAAATGAAATTTTTGCGGCTTTTCCCTCTGATGGAGAAAATAAGCTTCTTGTCCCCGATGAACCGATTATGATCAATTTTAAGTCGGTATTCAACGGTTACCATATGGATGAAACCAGACTGTTTGCCATCAAATCAATGCCGCAGCCAGCCATGGATGGATGCCGGACCGCTATAGAATTACAGCATGCGGTATCAGAAATAGTAAAACCCGGCAAGAACCTTGATGAATTTTTCCCACGCTCTGTTGAAACAGCGAATTCTTTGGGCTATACTGAGTCCTGCCCTGATCCTTCCGCTCACCAGACAAGTTTTACCGGACACGGAATCGGACTCGAGCTCATAGAGCCTCCGCTCATTACCAGTGAAGCGGTCCTTGAGCCTGGAATGACCCTTGCTATGGAAACCAAAATGGTCTTAAAAGATAAATTGTCATCCGGTATTAAAAGCGTTTTTATACTCACTGAAACAGGAGCGCGGCTCATAAGTAAGGTTCCGCTGGAAATTTTTATATGTTAATGATATATACACAATTCTGTAGTGGCTTTAATTATCCTTTGCTCAGCTTAAAGTTGTAACACGAATGGTTTCGCAGCTTTGCCTCGGTATGAGGACAGAAAATAAATAAAGCAAATTTCTTTTCGCTCTGCGGTGAAAACACAAAAGGGAAGTTTAATTTATGACCCATGAAAACTTAAGTTTCGAGCAAGGACCGATCAGACCGCCAAACGAGGCTCGCAGCCTTCTGTTGCGGATCACCCGAAACTGCCCCTGGAATCAGTGTCTTTTTTGTCCGGTTTACAAAAGAAGAAAATTTTCACTGCGTACGGTTGATGAAATAAAACAGGATATCCAAACCGCCAGAGATATGGCAGATGATATCAAAGCGGTTTCCTTGAAACTGGGATATGGCGGAGATGTAAATGACCAGGTCATCAACACAGTTCTCAACAGCTCTAACCAAAGCAGCAGTTACCAAAGTATCGCTGTATGGATGTATTATGGAACAAATGCCTGTTTTCTGCAGGATGCGGATAACCTGATTATGAAAACCAAAGATCTGGTGGATATTTTAACCTTTTTAAAAGAAAAGTTTCCTGAAATTACCCGGATCACCACCTATACCAGATCCAGAACAGTGGTGCGCAAATCGGTAGAATCTTTAACAAAGATCCGCCAAGCAGGTCTCGACAGGATACATATAGGGCTGGAAACAGGTTACGATCCGCTCCTTAAGTTGATGAAAAAGGGCGTGAGCAGTGCCCAGCATATCGAAGCCGGTCAAAAAACGATTCAGGCCGGCATGGAGCTTTCAGAATACGTGATGCCCGGGCTTGGCGGACAGGAAATGTGGGAAGCGCACGCAAGGGAAACGGCAAATGTGCTAAACCAAATTAATCCACACTTTATCCGCTTAAGAAGCCTTAGAGTGCCTCCACGCGTACCTCTTTATAAAAAGCTGGAAGATGGCAGTTTCACCATGCAAACAGATGATATGCTTGCTGAAGAAATCGGGCTTTTTATAGACACCCTGGACGGAATTACCAGCACGGTAACGAGCGACCATATCATGAATCTCCTGGAAGAAGTTTCGGGAAAGCTTCCGGAGGATAAGGAGAATATGCTGGATGTGATCAGAAAATATCAAAAACTTCCTAAAGAAGATCGATTGATATACCGTGTCGGCCGTCGCGGAGGTACTTACCGGTCAACCAACGATCTTAAAAGAGATCCAGACACCTATCAAAAAATTAAAACACTGATTTCCCAAGTGAAACAAAATGAAGGGGAACAGGGAGTAGAAAAGTTTGTTGCTGAACTTGTAGACCGGTATGTTTAGTTTCTTATTTGAAAATTTTGTGCTTTTTGTGGCAAAATAATTTTATTGCACCTTGTGAAGCCCTTGTGTCTTTAATGATGGATACTCGTTACTGGATACTGGTTTCCGCAAAAAAACGAGTATCGAGCATCCAGAATCGATTATCTTGTCATCTATTGCTCAAACGTATGCCAATGATATTTTCATCTTTGGTTCCGGCTTGTCTGGGTTGGGATATATATAAATAAATGGACACCCTCAGAATCTTAGGAACAGGATCCTATTTACCTCCAAAGGTCTTAACCAATTTTGACTTGCAGGCAATGGGTCTGGATACCACGGATGAATGGATTGTTCAGCGTACAGGTATCAGCGAAAGGAGAATTGCTGATCCGGACATCTCGACTTCAGATCTCGCTTTTGAGGCTGCCGCCCTTGCTCTCGACATGGCAGAAATGAATGCCGGAGATCTTGATCTTATTATCCTGGCCACGATTACACCGGATACCTGCTGCCCTTCGGCTGCCAACTGGCTCCAGGCCAGGCTTAATGCACCCCAAGCCGTGACATTTGATGTCACTGCGGCCTGCTCGGGTTTCATCTTTGGTTTGAATGTGGCTGAGCAGTATCTTAAAAACAAGACCTTTAAACATATTCTGGTGGTGGCCTCCGAAGTCATGTCACGCACCCTTAACTGGAAGGATCGAAATACATGCATTTTATGGGGGGACGGCGCAGGAGCAGCCGTGTTGACACTGGGAAAGGAGGGCTCCGAAATTTTATCCACCCACATTCATACCGACGGCGCCAATGGGCAGGATCTCCTGATGCCGGGAGGTGGGTCCAAGACCACACCCATCTGTCACCAAAGCGTTGATGATGGCCTGCACTATCTCAATATGATTGAAGCCAACCTCAGCTTTCGAGTGGCGGTCAGGTATTTCTCCAGTTCTATCAAAGAGGCCGCTGTTTTTAACAACGTGGATATCAAAGAGATTAACTGGATTATTCCCCATCAGGCCAACTTGAGGATGTTTCAGTTCATTTCCAAATCCTTGAAGATTCCCTTTGAAAGATTTTATTTAACCCTTCAAAAATACGGTAATATATCATCGGCATCATGTGCCATTGCCCTTGATGAAGCGGTCAGAGACCACAGTATAAAGAAAAATGATCTGATCTGTCTTCCTGTTTTCGGCGGAGGGCTGACGTGGGGCAGTGCGCTCATCAGGTGGTAAGCCCTTTAAGCCACTCAGGTGGATAGGCAAAAGGCCGAAGACTGTTAGGAAAAAACGTATTTTAAAGCCATGTTTGATGCAAGAATCACATTCCGCCAAAATACGGTAACCGTGCCTTATTGACCCTTCAGCCTTCAGTCTAAACCGCTTCAGACTGACTACGCAGACAAGCATTTCGAATGGACTGTATTTGTATTGCATTGTTGGAAAATACCCATTCCACCCCTCGGTTAAGTTCACGGAAAAGGCTGTTTTTTGATTTGATATAGGCTGTTCCCACCTGTTGATTTTGTATCCGATGTTTTTTTACATACGATTTGGTTAAAAACAGATAATGTGCCAAAAGTCCTCCATAGTTTTGCTGTAACGCTATTTCGCTGAGCTGTCTGACATTAAGCTGGGCAATGGGAAGAAATGTTGCTGCAGGTACAAAATCAATCAACTTAAACATGTCCGGTGAAAGAGAAATGAAGTGAAAATCCTTTTCGGGTTCGAGGGATGAAAAAAGGTCTTGTAACACACTGTTCTGATAGACCGGATCGGAATATACTTCTTCTTTGATTTCCACCATCAGGTGCAGTTTCCCGCCATATCTTGTTATCACTTCAGCAAGAGAGGGGACTGCCGGAAACTTCGTTTTTAATTCATGCTGAGTGATCTTACCAAGTTCAAGGTCTGACTTAAACAACCTTTTGAGATTGTAATCATGAAATACGACCGGAATAAGATCTTTGGTCCAGCGGATGTCCAACTCTATTCCCCAGATCCCCTTTTCTCTTATTCGGTCAAATGCAGCAAGGGTATTTTCCAAAACATTAATGTTATCATGTTCGCCGCGGTGAGAGATAATCTTGCAATCATAAAGTCGCTTTTTATCGGGATGTTTCTGAGGCAGTCTTTTATAAATGCAGTCAATCGTCCATAGGAAAGGTTTTTCCAGTGAATAGAGTGTACTCATTTTGACACCGGATTAATGGGAAATACTTAAACGAAGATTTTTCTTTTAGTCCAGTTCGGAGGTGCTTTCCGGTTTATGGTTTAAATCATTGGTTATGGCGTTACGAATTTTTTCATCATGCCTGGATTTGTTCTCAAATGCTTCGGTCATTTTTTCTAACAAAATATTTAGTTTCATTGGCTTTAACAGGTAATCAAAAGCACCCTGCTTCATTCCTTCAATACTGGTTTCAAGGGAAGCGTGACCGGTAAGCATCACCACCTCGGCAAGGGGTTGAATCTTTTTTATCTCTCTTAAGGTTTCAATGCCATCCATACCCCCAGGCATTTTAACATCCAGCAAAATAACATCAAAAAGTTGATTTTTTATTTGTTCTATGGCTGCCTCTCCGCTAGTCACACCTGTGGCATCCAGTTTTCTTTTTTTTAGCCTGGCCACAATGGTGTCTAAAAAATCAGTTTCATCATCCACGATCAGTATCTTAAACCCGTTCATTTTTCATATCCTTAGAGGTGGTATAAATTTTTTTTGGAAAAAAACTACCAATACCTGAGTAGCTTCTTGATCTGGGCTGATCGAATCTTCTGGTCATGATTGTCTTTTTTTTCAATGGCCTGAGCGATCTTTCTTAAAAGATCGTCCAGCTTAATCGGTTTTAACAGATAATCAAAGGCCCCCAGTTTCATCCCCTCAATGCTGGTTTCCACCGAAGCGTGACCGGTAAGCAAAATGACCTCTACGAGGGGCTGTATCTTTTTCATCTCTCTCAATGCCTCTATGCCGTCCATGCCGCCGGGCATCTTGACATCCAGGATGACCACATCAAAGGTTTTTTCCTTCAGCAATTCCAGGGCTTCTTCTCCGCTTCTGGCACCACTTGCATCCACCTGCCGTTTGTTCAAACGCTTTATTATGGTTTCTAAAAAATCTTCTTCATCATCCACGATTAAAACATTGAAGTAATGCATACGACCTCCTTTGTTTTATTTCCTTTCCGGTGCCACAACCGGGACCTCAATGGTAAAACTTGTACCTTTTCCCACCTGGCTTTTCAAGTGTATTGTGCCCCCCATTTTTTCTATAATGTTATAGCTCACAGACAGTCCAAGCCCTGTACCTTTTCCCGCTTCCTTGGTAGTAAAAAAAGGATCGAACACATTCTTTTGCTTTTCTGCCGGAATCCCCGGCCCGTCATCTTTGATGATGACATATATTATCGAATCAAGCCGTCGGCTTTTTATTTCCACCAAACCGTCTTTACCGATGGCGTCAATGGCATTGGTAAGCAGATTCAAAAAAACCTGTTGGAGCTGGGCCTGATCATTGGCTATAATCGGAAGTTTGGCGGACAAATCTGTCTGGATTTCAATGTTGTTTGTCCGTGCATAGTTTTCCAAAATGGAAACAGTCTGATTGATGGTATCATTAACATCCACATCTTCCAGGCGGGGTTCCATTTTCCTGGCAAACCCGAGCATATCGTGAACCACCTTTCGTGCTCTTTCAACATGTTCTTCTATCTTTTGAACGGAGGTTTGAAACTCTTCAAAGTTCTCGCTTTTCTTTATATCTTCTTCTTCTAAAAGGTCTTCCATCCAGCCGGTTTTCTGCAGGATGACATTGAGGGGGTTGTTGATCTCATGGGCAACACCCGCCGCCATTTTACCAATTGCCGCCAGTTTATCGGACTGGACCAGCTGGGCGTTTAGTTCCTGCATGGTGGCTTCCGATTCTTGCAGTCGACTCACCGCAAGATGTGTGGTAAAAATCGTGGTCATGATAATCAACAACAGACCGAAAACAATAATCGTAATTTCCACGTTGCGAACTGCAAACAGACCCGCCATTTGCTCATCAGGCTCCTGATTAATGACCAGTAGCCACTTGTTATTTTTTAACCAGCTTCCGGCATACAGCATTTTTCTTCCTTGCTTGTTTTCGAGCTCCACCACCGTCACTCTACCACCGAAAAGGCTTGTATCCAGATCTGATTGCGACAGAATAAGCCCTTTAAATCTTGGGCTTGTTTGAAAAATACCATCTTTATTGACCAGGTAGGCATCTCCTGTTCTTCCGATCTGGGCCTGCCGCACGATTCCTTCAAGAACTTCCGGATCTATGGTTGCCCTTAGAATCCAGCTTTTACCATTTTCGTTGCGTCGAACCGCTATAATAAAATGGGGCAGTTTTCTAAAGCCCATGTACACATGGCTCAAAAAAACTCCCTTGCTCATAACCTCGGCAAACCACGGCTGATCATCGTAATTCAATCCCTTAAGATTATACGGCCCCACGTAGGCCCGATGACTTCCATCACTGTCAATCACGCCCAAGTCCACAAACGCCCCTGCCCTCGAATTCATCACATTAAATATATGGGAAAGATTTTCTCCATCTATCATTTCAACGAAATGATGGGTATCAGCCATGGAACCTAAAATAGCGATGCGTTCCTTTAAGAACATGTCCACCGATTCCGCCTGGGCAATGGCGCGGTATCTTATCTGCTCTATGGTTTTATTCTTACAGGTATTGGAGAACTGATAATACATGGTGACGCCAAGAATAACAAGGGGGGCAAATGAGACCACCAGGGTAATAATAATTATATTTCGTTGAAGGTTTTTATATAATGAAGATTTCATCTTATAGACCCTGTTAGCTGTGACGCAATTTGGAATATGTGGTGGTTATTACTATCTTTTTGCTAAAATTGCAATTTCTTTATACCAGTCCCAGTATTTTCCACCAGACAGAGGCCACCAAAATGAGCACCCCCAGCAAAATGGGCGTGGCAACAATTCCGACCTTGGTAAGGTCGGCCGCCTTGAAATAACGATAGCTGTATGCAATGGCATTGGGCGGGCATCCGATCACCAGGAGCATGGCAAAAGAGGTGGCGGTTCCAAGACATAAGGCCAGCACAGTCGGATCCACACCTTCTAAGATGGCCATGGGAATGACAATGGGTAGAATAAGGGCGGCAGCCGCCACATTGGCCATGGCATTGGTAACCAAAGCGCCGAAAAGACCCACGCCGGCGAAAAGAAGCAGCCATCCACCCCCTTGCACCAGTGGGAAAAACAGGTGGGCAAAATAAGTGGCTGCCCCTGAATAGCCCATGGCAAGACCCAGAGAAATACCGCCGCCGAAAATAAACAGAGCGGTTCCCCACTCGAGGTTTTCGTGAATATCTTCCCATTTCAAAACGCCGCTTAATATCAGGGCAGCCACACCCAGCATTCCGGTGACAGAGTAATGCATGCCGTGAAGCCCTTTGGTCAGCCATAACAGAAAGCTCAGGCCGATGATAATCAGCGTCTTTTTTTCCAGAGTAGTCCACGGACCGATTTCTTCCTCAAATTTCGGTAGTTCGAATTTGGGATCGGGACGAAAAATCATATAGACGATTAAGACCGCTAGGGGAACGGTTAAAAAGGCTGCGGGCATGCAATATTTTATCCAATCTAGAAAAGTAATCTCTATGCCGGTAAATTCTTTGAGAAAAGCAGCAGAGACCATGCACCGCCCGCCTCCCACCAGTGTTCCCATCCCGCCGCAGGAACAGGCAAAAGGAAGGGAAAGCATCATGAACTTGGCCGTATTGGTATGCGGTTCTATGCCGACGGCTCTCATCAGCGGAAGCATGGTGACAATACCTATGGCACAGGCGGCAGCATCGTGCATAAAAGAAGACGATATCCCCAGGCCGACAGCGATAATAAAGGTAAACTTGGTCACCGAGGTACCCGCCTTTTTAATGATGAAATAGCCGAGCCGTTTGGTAATTCCGGCCTTTTCCAGGGATATGGCGAAGATTAAACAGCACATGATAAAAACAACCACCGGATGCATATAAGGCGCCCAGGCGCCTTTAACATCGATAATACCCATAATGACAAGAAAGACGCCGATACAAATCGCCGTAATTTCAAGGGGTATGGGTTCCGCCACAAAAAGAAATATCAGTACCACCAGAACCGCCAGAAATCGCTTTGCCTTGGGGGACAGTCCGTCAATATAGTCTATTTCCAATTCCGCTAATTTGAGTTCTGCAGATTTTTCTTTCAGAAAATCTGCTGTAGATTCTCGGCTTCCGGGGTTATTCGCTTTGACAATGTATTCCACCGCACCGGTTTTATCATCCGAAACAGGGGTAAAATACTGATTGATGAGCAGGGCAAATTCCCGGGCATCTTCGCCTGTTATCTTAAATTTTGTTCCCTCCGGTCGCGGTAATAATAAAACAACAATCCCCAGTGCAATTGCAACACAAAGCTGAAACCATCTGGATTTAAAAAACATATTCCCTCCTAACCGATAGAATAGGTTTTGCATATTGTAATCTGTATTATTTTACCCAGTTGAGCAACTGTCATTTCCCTCAAATTTATTTCTGGAAGCGAAAGATTTAACCAAAACGGTTAAAATTGATGCGCAGCTAAAAAGCTGAATTACCGTTTATTTTCTGCCCTTGGTCGAAACAGCGGCAATAAACATAATCCGGGCTGCACATTTTATGCAACCAATATTTTTATGTAATGTGCAGTCCGGTCCTCTCAAGGGAGAGAGAAGACGGATAGATTTTATTTTTGTAAAATCTTTTCTATTTCAAAGAATAGATCCTGTTCCCGAATTACACCGGCAACCTCTCCGGCTATCATCACCACCAGCCGTCTGGCTTTTTTCCCCACCATCATGTAAGCGGCTTCCATTAAAGATGCGGTACCATCTATGGTTAGCGGGTTTGGGGACATGGCATCTTTTAGTTTTGTTCCTGCTTTCTGGGTGATCACATTGCTGAACATCCCATCCCAGAACATGGGAGAATACTGGATGCTGTCCGCCATGGAGGGCTTGGGAGCTGATAGGTACTCAGGCATAATCAGTTTAAGCAACCCTTTGATAGTCATGATTCCTACTAAATTTTTTGCATGATCCACCACTAGGACCGAACGGTGTCCTGTTTCTAAAATTCGACTGGTTGATACTTTGGAAACAAAAGACTCTTTTAAATGGCCAATAGCATCTGTAATGGTTTGATCTTCATTTAATGTTGTGTATTCGTTTACAGGAACCATGACCTCCATGACTTTCTTTTCTTCAATTTGATTCGGTTCTTTCCCGTTCAAATAAGCATCCTTGATTTTAGAAGACAGAAGGTCTATATCGCATGGCTTGGCCAGGTAATCGAATGCCCCTTCAACCAGCGCTTCTCTGGCAGAGGGCAGAGCACCGTGCCCGGTAAGCATGATCACCGGAATCTGGGGAGAAAGTTTTTTCATCTCATTTAAGGTCTGATGACCGTCCATGCCCGGCATCTTTATATCAAGTATGACCACATCCGGATTTTCTTTAAGTTTATCGATGGCCTCTTCACCACTGCCGGCAAGAATGGTGTCAAATCCTTTTTTGTTTAAAATTTTTTTGGTGGTAGATCGAAACTGCTCTTCATCATCAACCATCAGCACTTTTATTTTTTCACTCATTATAGGAGCCTCCTTTTCGGCTGTATACGACAAATTTATTGCAACTTAATCACCATATGATTATTTCTGCCCTAAAAATGGCCCAAACAGTTGAAGCAAAAAAAGCATGACCATACCGGTGCACAACAAACAGGTAAAAGCCTTTAAGTAACTGATGCGGCCTACTTTCACCATGCCGAGACCGATCAGACAAAACTTTAAAATTTGTGCCGGCCCGGCCATACCTGGAATCCAGGAAAACAGTAAAGTTATATTGGCATAGGCGGCGATTCCAAATAAGATTTTATAGGCAAACAGATTTTTACACAACAACAGGGTAACCAGATACAGAATCAACGCAGTGATAAAAGGCATGGAAAATGCATTTAAAAAGAACGCCAATGCAAAAAAAACCCGCTTTTCCAGAACAAACATACTCGACAAAATAGTAAAAAAGATGCTGCATATTAAAAGGAAGACCACCGGGGGTGTGAGTGACCTTTCCTGTGGAAGCCCTTCATAAAAACCTCCGGGATAAAGCATCTTAGAGATTGTCTTGAGAAATTGATGCACCAGCATTCCATGGTGCCGACTCTCATTGTTTTTAATCATACCCATCATACTTTCCGATCCTGACATAAATTTTACTTTTTTTTCGTGTTGAAATGTCATTGGGATTCAGCCGCTTTTCCCGGCTTTTCCTTTTTTCGCGCTAAAACGGAACCAGCCCTTTCCAGCCCAAAAATCGCCAGTAGGTGGCAGACATAAGCATAAATATCATCAAATTGGTAAACCAGAGAATCACCCCGACTCTCAGATAATCTTTTGGCTCCAGGTATCCGCTGGCATAGACAATTGCATTGGGTGGTGTTCCGATAATCAGGCAGTAAGCCAGTGATGAGGCATAAGATGTGCCCATTGCCATAAAAGGAATCATGGTGGTACCCGGATGCACAATACCGGCCATGGATAAAGTAACCGGACCGACTGCAGCGCAGGCCGGGCCATCCGCCATAAGCTGGGTAAGTAGGCCGGTGATCACATTTCCGGAAAGAAGGAGACCAATCCCCTTACCCAATCCAAGCGGTTCCAGAACACTTACAAAGGAGCGAGCAATCCAGTATGCGCCTCCTGTCATAACAAGGACGCGGCCAAAGATGATCGCTCCTGCATAGAGCCAGACCACTCCCCAGTCAACCCCAGTCTGGTAATCCCGCCAGTTGGCAATTCCCGCAAAAACATAGGCAATCGCCCCCATCACCGCAATCACGCCAATCCCGAACCTTATACCTGTAAGACTGAGTATAAGGTATTTTTCCGTGATCCAGCAAAAAAGCATGACCAGAAAAATCACCACGGTTATCTTTTGTTCTCTGGTCCAAGCTCCCCCTTTTTTGGCGATGTCCTCTTTCACATAAGCCATGGATGCGCTCAGATCTGTATGCGCGGCCATCGGTTTAAACCTGAAGTTGATCATATACCAGGTGACCGGTATGGTAAAAAGCAGCAGGGGAAACATATAAACCAACCATTCCCCGTATCCGATGCCGATACCGAACATATCCTCCGCATAACCCATCATAATAAGGTTTCGAGCCGCACCCGAAGGAGCTAGGGAACCACCGAGGTTACAGGCCATGGCGATGGTAATCATAAGCATTTTGGCCAGCTCAGGGTCATCCTTTCCCGAGGCAGCCGTGGATGTGGCATACAGGAGCATGCCTATCGGTAAAAACATGGCTGCCAGAGCATGGTCGGACATAAACATTGTAAGTGGGGCTATCACCAGAATAATCATAAAAGTAACCATTTTGAGAGAAGGCTTTTTTAATTTACCAAACATCATCATGGCCATACGCTTATCCACTCCTGTTTTGACAAAGGCAACGGCAAACATCAGGCTACCCATAATGAACCAAGTCGCGTCGGACCAATATAGCATGGCCACATTTTTCCTGGTCACAATTCCGCTACACATGGCAAAAACTCCTATGCAGAAGGCCACCATGGGCAAAGGGATCGCCTCGGTGATAAAACACAGCACCACAAAAATAACAATTCCGACAGCTGCTTTGACATGAAATCCGGCTCTGGTTGCTTTCTTCTTTTCTTTGTCCGTCAACATGTCATAGGCAAGCTTGTTCACCCTCAAATCATATCCGTCTTCCATGAGTTTTTTAAATTTTTCCAGGGGTATCCCCCCTGCAAAATCTTTTGCCTGTTTCAGGTGTGTGGGTGTGGTGGGTATCTTATTGCTTTTGCACCATTTCGCACTTCTTTTCATCAATCCGGCTTGGCTGAAAGAGGCTTTACGCACACCCGCCTCCATCATCCTAACCAACTGAACCTGCCACTGGGAAAGGTCATTGGTCTGTTTGCCAAAGAGCCCTGTTGCAAAATAATTCATCACATACTTGGGGCCCATGGAGTATTCCACACCCACATCGATCATGCCTTTAGGCGTTGGTATGAGCATTAATATAGTGACAAGTATCAAAGGAATAGCAAACAGCTTCCAGTTGACATACTTGTCGTATCCGGTTGCCTTCTTTTTCTCTTCGGCCATCTTTCTTCCTCCGATTTTTCGTTGGTTTTTTTCTCAAGAAGAGCCATGCAAACTGATTTTGATAATGAAAAGACGCTTAATCTTAAAACAGCTTACAATAGCCATAAAGGATAGACATGGCCACGGCAGCATAAAATAAAAAAATACGCTCTTTCTCTTTTGAGTACCTTGTGATGTACCACTTATTAAGATTCTTGTTGTTTTTTACCATTTCAAACTCCTTTTTTATGGATCCTTCAATTGAATTCTCTGACTTCCATAAAAATACAATTACCTTCAACAAACGATGATCACTTTAATCAAAGCCCCCTTTTGCGGGTTAACAGGTTGAATGGCTGTATGTATTTCCCAAATTTACAGATTATCCAGATGTTTAATAATATCCCTGGGAGATTTCATTAATCTTCGTGTCTGAGCAACCCGGATCTTTTTTTCTAAATTTTGTATTTTTGCAAAGGCATCTTCAGCTTTCTCGATAATCTCTTCAATGTCGGTAGGCTTCATCAGATAATCCGCCGCCCCTGACTTTAATCCATCTATGGCGGATTCTACGGTAGCGTGGCCGGTTAACATGATTACCTCAACCATTGGATACAGCCTTTTAATCTCCTTTAAAGTGGCATTCCCATCCATGCCCGGCATCTTTACGTCAAGAATGACGACATGGATAAGCTGTGAATGTAATATTTCCAGAGCTTTTTCCCCGCTGGTAGCCGTCACGACGTGATACCCTTTTTTCCCCAGTATCTTACTGGTGGTATGTAGAAACCTTTCTTCGTCATCCACCAGCATCATTTTCATTTTTGACATATTTCCTCTCTTTCTGCCGCCGAGGCACATGGGCGCGTAGCCAATGATGTTTAAATATTTTCGTTGGGGCTTTGTGACAAATTGCTTTTTTAATCCAATTCACCCAAATCATTCTTCAACTGTGAGCTGTCATTCATGAGCGATGATTTGTTCCCTATGGGCTATTCTTTAAGAGCGATCACGCTGCTTCCGGCAGCCTTATTATAAAAGTCGTACCCACACCCTGATTGCTGGTGACTTTCATTGTTCCGCCCATTTTTTCGATGATCCCGTAACATACGGAAAGACCCAGGCCGGTTCCCTTTCCCACAGGCTTGGTGGTAAAAAACGGAGAGAATATTTTATCTAAATTCTCTGTGCTTATGCCACTTCCGTTATCCGAAACCTTGATCTCTATAGTTCCATTTTCCTTTGGCCCTGCCTCCACCGTCAGCTCCCCGCCCGATGTTCCGTGTTGGTCAATGACTGCATCCATTGCGTTATTAAACAGGTTTAGTAACACCTGCTGAAGCTGCGATGCGTCCCAAAAAACCGAAGCAGTATCTTTGGCAATGTTCTGTTTTACCGAAATTCCGTGTACGCTGGCTTTTTTTGCCACCATCTCGATCACTTCGGGTATAAAGCTTTTTAAATCCACTTCATTTTTTTCCGGTTCGCTCTGCCGGCCGAATTTAAGGATCTGTTGGGTAATTTTGGCACACCGGTAAATCTGAATTTTGATCTGTTCCATGGAATCTTCCATTTCATCCAGAACTGTAGATTTTTTAAGCTGGCCTTCCTTTTTTAGCTCCGATAGATTTATTTCCAGCAGAGACTGTTCACTTTTGATAATCTGAAGAGGATTGTTTATTTCATGGGCAAATCCGGTGGACATCTCGCCAAGCTCGGCAAGCCTGCTGGCACCGATAAGCTGCTGGCTCAATTGCTCTTTTTCCGCATCCATTCTTTCAAGCCGCCTGACAATTCTTCCGGTCATGAAAGAAGCGGCAGCGATGATCATACCGCCACCAATAATCATAATAAAAACGATCAGGTTTAAAGCGGTGCGAAACGCTTTGAATGCATCTGCCTTTTCCTGTCTGACCACCAGCATCCAGTTGTTATCTTTCAGCCAGGTGGTCGCATAAATATATTCTTTTTCTCGGACGTAAATTTTAGTACCGCTGTGGCTTGTTAAATATTTTTTACTGTCCGCCGGTTTTTCCATCAGATTTCCGCCGGATCGCCTATCTGTCTGGAGTGTTCCGTCTGTATTTAGCAGATAGGCCTCACCGGTTTTGCCGATGCGAACCTTCCGCACCAGATTGCAAAACATAAACGTGTCGATGGTCGCCCGGATCACCCATGAATTTCCAGCATCTTCTCTTTTTAAAGCGATGACAAAGTGTGGTATCCGCCTGAAGCCAAGAAAAATATCGCTGATATACTGGCCTTTCCTCATGACTTCCTTAAACCATTCTTCTTTTTCATAATCTTTACCTACCAGCCGGTAGGGTCCCTGATAGGACACATGGATGCCGTCTTTATTGAAAACACCCAGATCGATAAAAGTAGAAGACTCTCTTTTCAGCCGTTTAAAGGTATGTCCCAGTATCACCGGATCAGCCAGGTCATTAAAATCATAAGCATGGAGAACAAACTCAAGATCGGCCCTTCGTTCGCTTAGGAATGAATCAATCATCTGTGCATGATCTTCAACGATTCTTATCATGCTCGCTTTGGCGCTGCTTTCCAGCGAAGTTGTAAAATAATAATAACCAACCAGCAGAATCAATATGAACGGTATAATCGGTACCAGGACCATACTGATAAAAACAATTTTTCTAATTTTTGCATAATGGTTTTGTACCATGATTTTTCTGCGAAAATCTGTTTCAGCCTGTCTCCTTGCCCATTTTATCGCCCTTTTAATTTAGCAATCTCTATGCCAAAAACAGAAATACCGCCATATTGAGATAAACTACTGAAATAATTTTAATTTGTATAATGCTTGTCCGTGAAAAATGAGACAATACGTATGAGATGTGTCGGTATTTTTTACAGATTGTAAAGGAGGCAACAGGAAGGGTGTCACCATCGCCTTGTCAAATGAGAGGGTGTGAATAATTTAGCAGATTGTAGCCATTTACGATTTGAAACGCTTACAGCAAATTTTCGGAACTGCTCAGGTGGATAGGCTGAAGACTGAAGACTGTTAGAAAAAAGCGTATTTAAAAGCCATGTTTGATGCAAGAATCACATTCAGCCAGGGTACTGCAATCGTGCTTTTCTGACCCCTTCAGCCTTCGGTCTAAACAGCTTCAGCCTGACTACGTGAGTAGTTACAAATTTCCAGTCAATCGTTTGATGATTTATCAAAGATAACCTCATCGATATCTTTTATTATTTTTGACCGGTAATAATTGACTTTGGCACGGTTTGACATGATCATATCGAGCTGACGGGTGTGGAGGGTTAAATAGCCCAGTATGGCAATCCGCTTGGTCATGTAGTCTTTATCATGGCCCTCTATGCGGGAAATAAGGTTGTCTTCCGTAACATCGACTCTGAAGCCGTATTTTTGAAGTATATCCTTAATGAAAGCGGCCCTCTTAACCCGTCTATCATAATCTGCCGCACCTCCCTTGAACTGGAAGCTGACATAATTTTCACCGGATCGATCACTTACCAGGGCCTCTAATATGGAAAAATGGTAACCGAGTCTCGAGTTTAAGCTGCAATAATTCTTGGAAACCATAAAATAGTTTCGGTCGGCATATTTTGAGCGTATGCCGGGATTTAAAGCTGGGTTGGCAGTGGATTGAAACATAACCGACATAAGTCCTTTCCCGTCAATGGGAGGCGGACCGTCCCAGGGGACAGCGGCAAATCCTTCCCAGAATGCAAGCATGGGAATGGAAACAATATTATCCAGTTTGATGTATTTCCCCTTTACTTCTTCCTTAAACCCATCATCCAGGTTTAAAACCCACCATTGCATGGGAACCTTATAATAGAGTTGTTTGCTTGATCGCTCGGAAAAGTTATTCTTTTTTCCGAAATTAAACATCTCATGCACCGATTTTTCATGGATAAACCGTGTAATGTCGTGAAAAGTTGAGCAGTTTGCCGGGTTGAATTCAAGGGAGTTCGGATCGAGCAGGTTTAATGGTGTAATAAAGTGACTGACCCGCTTTAAGATTTTATAAACAGGGCTTCCTTCCATAAGGTTTATCTTTGTCTCCGTCTTCACCAGCAAAGATTCTATCTTACCCTCATAGATGCTAAGAGAGTCGGCATCAACAGTGACTTGCTCTCCATGGGTCAGTTTGTCCATCACATCGGGGATGCCAAAAAGCGCAGGCACCCTGAATTCCCTCGCCACATTGGCAAGATGCCCTGCAAAACCGCCCTGGCCCGTAACCACTGCAGCAGCTCGATTTAAAAGGGAAGCCCACCTGGGTAACGGCTGGTTTACCACCAGAACAGCGCCTTCAGGGAACTTTAACACATCGATTCCTTTATCAACCATGTAAATTTTACCAAAGGCAGACCCGGGACTGGCTGTAATTCCTCCACTGACGATAATCGCCTCATCATTTTTTAATGCAGGATCACTATAATCATGTTTTACCGTTTCTATCTGCTGCAATGGACGACATTGCAGCAGATTAACAGTTCCATCCTGAGAAATTGCGAACTCAATATCCTGGGAGGTATGATAGTAATCTTCAACCTTTACTGCGAGGTCGGCCAGATAAAAAGCCTGGTTTTTATCTATCGATGCCTCATTTCCCGCGTCTCCGGTCAACTCCATTTGGCATACACCTTCTTCGGGAAAACAGATAAACTTTTTTTCCTTGGGATGTATGTCTTGGCGGATGATTTTGCGGGGGACCTTTCTAGAAATCACAAACAGGTCCCCGGCCTCGCTGCCGTCGACAACCGATTTAGGCAACCCGAGTGTAGAGTTGATAAAAATGGAATTATCTCTTAAATTAACCGGATTGCAGGAGTACATGACCCCTCCTGCTGCGGCATCCACCATGGCCATGAATCCCACACACATGGAAATATCTTCATCCTTAAACCCTTTGTTCAACCGATAGGTGATTGCCTGAAGGCTGTATTTACTGGCCACCACTTCCTTATAGGCCTGAAATACACTGTCATCACTTACGTTTAATTCGCTTCGATACTGACCCGCAAATGAGCTTTCCTGTGTATCTTCACCCAGAGCACTGCTTCTAAGAGCCATGGTGATCGGTTCACCTGCTTTGTCTTCAAGCTGTCTCCACGCCTGCATGATGGCATTGGACAGATCGTATGGTATTTTTGATCGGATGATAAGCTGCTGGATATCAGCGCTTAAAGAATAAAGTTCTTCTATATTCTCTGAATCAGCAGACTGAAATCGTTTATCAATTTCCACCTGCAAATCATTTTCTTTGATAAAATGATCATACCCGGCCGCGGTTATGACAAATCCATCGGGAACGGCAATCCGAAGCCTGTTTTTTATTTCCCCGATATTGGCCATCTTGCTTCCCACAAAATCAGCCATATCCTTGTTCACCTCGTCCAAAGAGATGAGCAGCCTTTCATCTTTTAAAGTTTTCTTGGCCGAAAGCAGAGTGTCTATTTTTTTCTCGATATTGCTGAAACTGGTGTACAACCTGCCGTATTTCCCCGGGGCAAGTTGGTCCAAATATTTTATCATATTAAACACATTCACCGATACCCCGGTGCAGTTTGCCCGTATGAAGGACATTCCAAAAGGTCTTTTCCCCTGTAAGGCCATTTCAATATCGGCCATGACTTCCAACGCCCTGTTATTGGAAGTTAGCAGCAGCTTGAAATGGTGATATCGGGATTGAAAATCGATGCGGAGCTCTTCAACTTCCGTATCATCCATGACCGGTTTTTTAAATAACTTGTCTATGAAAATTTTTATTTTCCCCATAGGCTTAATCTGATCTTGAAAGGCGGTTTTAAAATTTACCACTGAGTTGCACGAAGATCTACTGAATTTTTGATTTTTATACTGTTTGCCATAAATATAGTATCTGTGGAAATTCCGTGAAAATCCGTGGTATAAAGTAAAAAGGCCAAAGGCATGTATATTGCCTTTAGCCTTTTTATTGATGACGCATAATTATAATTTGTCAATTGTGGTATACTAGTGTTCCAGCTGCATTCCCCATCCCTCGAACATAAACATAATGGCAAAACCGTACCACAGGGTATATACCACGTAAAAGATGAGAGAAAAAATGACAATGCCATAGCGGTCGGAAATTTTCTGGGGCTCGATTTTATAATAGTTGTAGGAACATTCCACCGCCTTTTTTATTACCAACGCAACGATTTTGGCCTCTTTGAACTTCTTTTGTGCCTTGAGATCCTTATCCATCGCTTTTAATGCTGTATACCAGTTATAAAGAACTCGTTTTTCGTCATACCCGTATTTTCCCTTTACCTTTTCCCCGTCATTTACATACATAAAATCCGAATCAGTCAGGCAGTTTCCCAGGATTTTCCCCAGATCACCGCTCACTTTCAACTGAACGCCCGATACATTGACAAGTGCGCCGCTCTTCATAAATAGTGGAGCGGTCTGCTTGGCCTGGGTTTCGTTTTTCATATCGAGGGTGACGCTGATAGAACTGCCGATAAACTGATCGGTCTGTTCCTTGACTTTTGGAATATAATACGCCGATCCCTTTGATATGGAATTATACAGGGCATCGAGATATTCCAGGCCATTGTGGCCTTTGAATATGGGCGAAAATACGATTACCAGTATAACGAAAAACCCGATTAACATGCCAACACCGCCATAATATTCTTTCTTTTTCGCTATCATGATTTCGCCTCCTCTCCCTTCAGGACTTTAATATTAGTCAGGAACGTGCCGATTACCCAGACCGAGAATCCGGCGATAACAATAAAAAAGGCCCAGACCCCGATGGTGTCAAGAAAGGCACCGGTCTGCTTGGATATGGTGATGACATTCATCTCACCCAGTTTGGCAGGCAGAGCAAAGATACGGTTAACAAACCCTGCCAGAACCGCCATGGCGTAAAAACCTCTAATGGTGATGCCCTTAACCACTTTGGTCACCATGGCGCCGATCTGGATGCCCAGCAAGGACCCCAACAGCATGCCCATGGCCAGTGTATAGAAAATAAAGCCGTAAATGGCATACTGGCTTATGGCCGCGTAACCGGCGGTAAAAACGATCTGAAAAATATCGGTTCCAACCGTCGTCATGGATGAAACACCCAGAATATAAACAAATATGGGAAAGGTTAAAAAGCCGCCGCCGACTCCCATAATTCCTGCCGCCATACCGACCAGGGCACCGGAAAGGACTAAAAACAGCCATGAAATACTCCTTCCTCCCGGAGTCAGATCATGATCAAACTTAACCATGGGAGGTATTTTCATGCCTTGGAGTTTTTTAGGAAGATTTCCCATCTCAGCGCCCTCGTCTTTACCACCATGGGCACTTTCACCGCCACCGTGGGGAGCCTGTCCTTTTTCCGCCTTTCTTGCCTTGAGAAAATCGGTCATGGCATAAATTCCGAGAAAACCCAGCATCAGGGAATAGACGGTGGTAATGAAAGCGTCACTTAATACCGGATTTATTTCATACAGTACTCGATTTATTAACCCGCCTACTGTCGCTCCGATAATGGCGCCCAGTAAAAAAACCACCGCCAGGGGAACGGAAACATTGCCCAGTTTCCGGTGAATCACGCTCCCCATAATCGCCTTGGCAAATATATGAAAAAGGTCGGTTCCCACGGCAAGAATACCTTTAATGCCGGCACTCATCAGAGCGGGTGCAATAATAAAGCCGCCGCCTGCACCGATACAACCGGTAATCAGTCCTGCACCCATCCCGATGAGTATGGATACAATAAATATTCCTGTACTGTAAAAAGCCGGACTGTATGCTTTTTTACCACCCAGCAGTTCCGGCAGAGCTCCACCGATCTGATCGGCAAAGGCAATGCTTCCCAATAACACCGGAATAGTAAATAATGCCAGTATAAACAGCCGCTTTTTATCCCCCAGTATGGTCTTAGATACATTGATTTCCCATTTTGCATGGGCCACTGCACCCATCATCATAAATCGGCCCCATTGTTTAAAGAAATTCATCACAGCTCCTTTTCGCTTAAGTCGTGTTTAAAATGAAACCTTCTTAAAAACAAATACCTCGTTTAAGTCACCCTATCACCTCCCAGTTTCTTTATTTTTTCTTCCTGTATATTTTTTTTCTTGTATGCATCTTGAAGTTTGTAAAGAAGTTCATCTAAACTCATCGGTTTCATCAGATAATCGAAAGCACCGAGCTCCATACCCTGAATGGCCACCTCCACACTGGCATGACCGGTAAGCATGATCACTTCGATTAAAGGCTTTTTCTTTTTGATTTCCTCCAGGGTCCGAATACCATTCATCCCCTTCATCCTCACATCAAGCACAACCACATCCACCGAATCTTTATCTAAAAAGGCAAGCGCTTCCTCACCACTTTCAACCCCATGTACTTTAATATTACGTTTTTTCATGCGCTTACAAATTGTTTCCAAAAATCCCACCTCGTCATCGACGAACAGAACTGATAAATCTTCCAATGTAGTGCCTCCTCCAGCAAACCTTTGGGGAATGCTTTTTTGACAACTATTTGAAATAATAATCTTTTATGAAAATCAGCGTCATATTAATTGCAAAAATAGATACGCTGGAGATCATGAAAGAAACATGTCTGGCTTATAAATGAAATTAAATGAATATTCAAGCTAAATCAGAAAACCGCACCGGTGATTTGCTTTTAAACGATGGGAATTGCGAACTGATTGAAAGGGATATAAAAACAAGAGACCTTTGAAAAATAGCGATTTTTCAAAGGTCTCAGTTATGTAACAAAGCGGGCTCGTCGTTTTTTTAGGCGCTTTTTCTGCCCAATGGAACGTTTCTACCGCTTTCGTCGCAATCGGGACATGGCCAGGTTAAGGCTGATACGCATTCTTTCAACGGCTTGGGCCAGCAGACCGATTTCATCCTTGGATTTGACATCGACGCTGATATCGAGTTCTCCAAGACTCATTCTTTCCGCCACATCGGTCAACGTCATGATCGGTTTGACCACAGTCCTGGCAAAAAACCAGGCAATGATGGAAACCACTAAAATAGTGGCAATCAGCAGAATGTAGAAAAAATATTGAACACCTTTGAGGGGCTCATGGATCTCCTGGGCCTCCTGGCGTACCACCAGTACCCAATCGTACTGATTACCCAGAACATGCCCCAATACTTCCCGGCCACGCTCGTCTTTAAATTGGAGCGTTTTCGCCCTTTTGTCTTTTCGATATGCCTGAATCAGCGGATGGGTGTTCAGATTTTTCTGCTGGATCACATATCGTTTTCTCTGGTGAGAAACCACTTTACCGGTTTCGTCCACCAAAAAGGCGAAACCCGTTCTTCCGTGGCGCCACCGGGCCACACCTTTGGAAATGTCGTCGATGGTGGAGGCCATGGCCATCACACCGACGATACGACCGGCCTTAAGAATCGGTACGGCCATAACCAGCGCCGGCTTTTTTGATGTTTTTCCGATCAGGGTTTGCCAGCTTACTTTTTTACCCTGAATCACTCCCTTATAATACTGTCGATCCGAATAGTCTTTCAGCGGTTTACCGTCACTTCTCGCCGTGTTGAACCCGTTGGGGTCCACTGTGAATACCAGATACATCCACGGATATGATTTTTGAATGGCTTTTAGTACCGGTTCCTGGCGTTTACGGTCCATGGCGATCATTTCGGGAAGTCGGGCGGCGGTGTTGAGGACCCTAACATTTTTATCGATCCATTCATCCACCTGATTTTTCACTCCCAGGCCGGTCTGGGCCATGAAAGTTTCCGCATTCTCCAGACAAAGGTCACTGGTTTTGTTAAAGGTAATCGACCAGTAAACTCCCAGGGGGAGAAGACTGGCGACCAACATCAGAATAACAATTTTGAAAAATAGACCAAAACGTATTTTTTTGGGGGCGGGTTCGGCTTCCGCACCTAACCCGGCATGGGCTGTTTCAGCAGATCTGCCTGCGCTTGACGTGGTAGTATCGGTATGCGGCCGATCTATTTCCGGCGAAGCGGCGATGGAGCCAAAATCAACGAGATCTTCTCCTTCCGGTGCCGGCTTTTCCACCACCATTATATGTTCACATGCCCTGCATCTCAGTTTAACCGATGGTCCTTTAATTTTCCCTTCATCAATTCTGTATTTTTTCCCGCAGTTTTCGCATTGTATTTTCATTCGTCAAGCTCCTATCTTTGGTTATCAGACATTGGGAATCCGGGAGAAAACCGCAGTCTCAAACAGAGTACGATTTTCTTCCTGGGGGATTTCTCTGGCGATATTCCTTACAAAATTGGGTGCGGCGTTGACAGGAATTCTGTCTATTTGAAGACCCATCTCATCCAGAATGTCTTCCAGCAATATTTGTCCCATGGGTCCCACTGATTCACTCAATTTTGTTTTTAGGAATGTGATAAAAGATTGTTCTAGGTAAGTAATATCTTTCTTAACCGGAACCACCAGCTCCAGTTTCAGCAGTTTTACGAGGACATCTCTGACCTGCGCCAAATTCATTTCCGCTTCTCTGGCGACCTGGGAGATATTTTTATTTTCATCGATAACCATCAGCAGACGGATCATTTCCGCATCCAGGGTGATCTCCTCCATATTCTGGCGGACGACTTTTTTAAAATATCTTTGCTGGAAGTTCGTTGGATCTAATGGCATATCATCTTCCATTCCACGATCTTCGATGAATCAGGGTTTGGTAATATTAACCATATGATAGCACCCACCGGCCGCGATGTCAAGCCGGAAAGGATCGCAGCCGAAAAGGATCGCTTGAAAATACCAAAAATGAATTGGCAACACATTTCAATATATGATAACATATTGTTTTTATGGAAAGATTATAGAATAATTTCTTTTGTCGGTCAAGCACAAAAGAACTGCAACCTGGGTGGCATCGTGCCGAATTGTCGCTATACTGTTTCTCATAAATATATTCCGTTTTAAACGATGAAAAACTCGTATATAAGAAATCGTAAAGAAAGAACTAATTGTCTGTATTATAATTAATTTCAATACTACAACTACTTCAATAAATTAACCATATTGCACTTAAGTTCTTTCTCAACGATTTCTAATACACTCAGACAGTTTCCTCATTTAAAACGGGACATATTTTTGAGAATTACTATAAACAGCTACCCACGTAAAGAAAGAAACGCCATTGCCAATGCAAAAGATGGGATTTTAGTCGTCTTGGAAGAGATCGGTGCTCAGGTACCGCTCACCCGTACTGGGCAGGACAGCCACAATCTGTTTTCCCGAGTTTTCAGAGCGTTTGGCTATTTCAAGGGCTACCGAGACCGCAGCACCGGAGGAAATACCGCATAAAATTCCTTCATGTCTGGCCAGATCTCTGGCAACTTCAAAAGCCTGGTCACTGGTTACGGTGACGATCTCGTCAATAATCCCGGTATTTAGCACCTCAGGGATGAAGCCGGCTCCTATTCCCTGGATCTTGTGGGGACCGGGGTCGCCCCCGGAGAGGACAGATGAATCGACTGGTTCAACCGCCACGGATGTAAAGGATGGTTTTCGCTCTTTGATCACCTCAGATATCCCGGTGATGGTTCCACCGGTTCCCACCCCGGCAACCAGGATATCCACACCCCCCGCTGTGTCTCGCCATATCTCCTCAGCCGTGGTCATCCGGTGGATCTCGGGGTTGGCCGGATTGCTGAATTGGTTAGGCATATAGGCGTCGGCGGACTCGGAAAGAATTTCCTGAGCTTTGTTGATGGCCCCTTTCATCCCTTCCTTTCCCGGGGTGAGGACCAGTTCCGCGCCCAGGTGCCTGAGAAGTTTTCTCCTCTCCACACTCATGGTTTCGGGCATGGTCAGGATAAGCCGATATCCCCTGGCCGCGCAGACAAAGGCCAGAGCAATCCCTGTATTCCCGCTGGTGGGTTCAATGATCAGGGTATTCTTGCCGATGAGACCTTGTTGTTCGGCCGCCTCAATCATGGCCAGGCCAATTCGGTCTTTGACGCTGCCCAGAGGATTCTTGAATTCCAGTTTGGCCAGAATATCGGCATGGAGTCCCTTGGAAATCCAGTTCAGCCGAACCAGGGGGGTGGAACCGGTTGTTTGGGTAATATCACTAAAGATCTCGATCATTTTCAACACCCTCTTTTTTCGGGTTTTGTTACGTTCCTAAAGAAGATTTTTCCTTAAAGATCAGTTCGGGTTTTTTCAGAAAGACTTTGTTATCCGGCGGCACCGAATCGGTAATCCAAACATTCCCACCAATCACTGAACGAGCGCCGATCACCGTATCCCCTCCCAATATGGTAGCCCCTGCATAGATGGTCACATCATCCTCAATGGTGGGGTGGCGTTTTTTGCTCCTGAGTGCTTCCGCTGAATTTCTCGGCAGTGACAATGCCCCCAGGGTTACCCCCTGATATAGCCTCACATGATTCCCGATCTCTGTCGTCTCACCCACCACCACGCCGGTGCCATGATCGACAAAGAAACTCTCTCCGATATGGGCGCCAGGATGGATATCGATCCCGGTCAGACTGTGGGCATATTCTGACATAATACGCGGGATCAAGGGAATGTCCTGATGATGAAGCTGGTGGGCCATGCGATATACTGTAACGGCAAAAAGCCCGGGATAACTGAATATAATATCGTCATAACCCTTGGCAGCCGGATCGCCCTCATACGTTGCCCGGACATCCTTGGCCAGCAGAGACCTCAACATAGGCATTTCACGGATGAAATCGATTGCAGATTCCTGGCCTCGTTCTTCGCAATGGGTGCAGGGTTGATTATAGCGAAGACAATCATGCCTGATCGCAAGGGTAATCTGTTGGGAAAAGGCCTCAAAAAATGCGGTCACTTCCTGCCCGTAATAGTAGCTGAGATTCACCTCGTCCACCCTTGACCGGATAAAGTAACCCGGATAAAGGATGCGTCTCGCCTGTTCAATCAGGTCTATGATCGATTTCTTCGAAGGAACGGGTTCCGGGCCCACATGATCAAAACATTCTCCGCTGTCACAGGTTTGCACCAGTTTGTCCACAATGGCCGGAATCTCTTCACGGAACCGTTCTGTGGCGGCAACCTCGGTTTTACACTGATCCTCTTTGTATGAAACATCCATAGCTAATACCATTCCCTTTTAAGCTAAATCCTTCAAACATCCGTGGTGCAGGTCTGCCCATCCGGTTTCCAGTATGGGGACAGGTTCCTCAATTTCTCAATGATGGGGGGAATCTTATCAATCACAAAATCGATCTCTTCCTCGTTGTTGTATATACTCATGCTGAATCTAATGGAACCGTGGGCCATGGTGAATGGCACCCCCATGGCACGAAGGACGTGAGAAGGCTGCAGGGACCCGGATGTGCAGGCAGACCCTGAAGAAGCACAGATACCTAATTCGTCCATCAACAGAAGAATGGCTTCACCTTCCACAAATTCAAAACTGATGTTGCTGGTATTGGGAAGACGGTTCAAAGATTCTCCGTTAAGTCGGCTGTTGGGGACCCGATTTAGGATCTCTTTTTCCAGTTTATCTCGTAAATATTTTACCCGGGTGTTCTCTTCCTCCATATTCCGGGCCGCTAGTTCACAGGCCTTTCCCAATCCAACAATACTGGCGGTGTTTTCAGTTCCTCCTCTTCGCCCCTTTTCCTGATGCCCTCCGATAAGGAAAGGAGAAAACCTGGTTCCCTTGCGCACATAGAGAACCCCTGTCCCTTTGGGCGCATGGATCTTGTGGCCCGACAATGAGAGCATATCAATGGTGTTGTTCTTCATATCAATGGGTATTTTACCCACTGCCTGAACCGCATCGGTATGAAAGATAATGCCCCTGTCCCGTGCCATTTTTGCGGCCTCTTCCACCGGAAAGATAACCCCTGTTTCATTGTTGGCCCACATAAGGCTGACAATGGCTGTATCACGGGTAAGACTATCTCGGTAACGGTCCATGTCGAGTTGTCCTTCTCTGTTAACTGGAATCTCGGTCAACCGATACCCTTTATTGGATAGGTGGGTGCCAAGAACCTTAACGGCGGGATGTTCCACCCTGCTGGTAACAATATGGGCCTTCCCGGTCTCGGTGGACATAGCGGACATGATTGCCGTGTTGTCACTTTCCGATCCGCAGCTGGTAAAAATGATTTCTTCAGGCATGGCACCAATGAGGGTCGCCACCTGCTCCCGCGCCTCCCGAATCTTGCTGTCCACCTGACCACCAAAGGAATAGGCACTGGAAGGGTTGCCGTAAAAATCGTCATAATAGGGCAGCATGGTTTCCAGTACTTCCGGTGCCACCTGGGTTGTCGCGTTGTTGTCAAGGTAAATGGTTGTCATTGGGCCACCTCCTCAACGACCAGTTCGGGTAAGACCAGTTCCTGGAGCTTTTTTTCCACCAGGTTTTTAAAAGTCTGTTCAGAAGCATGGCATACGGCACAGGATCCCCGCTTGGCGACCAGAACGCGGTTTCCTACCACATCGATAAGCTCAACATCCCCGCCGTCATGCTTCAAAGACGGCCTGATTTCTTTTTCAATGGTCTCCTCGATCATCCTGATTTTCTGGATGTTGGTCAATTTGGGTTTGACCACGGGCTTTTGTTCAGCTCTTACCGTGGCAATGATTTCTCGGATGTTGTCATGGCAGTTCTCGCAGCCGCCTCCGGCTTTGGTGTAGTTGGTGACTTCTTCAACCGTGGAAAGGTCATTTTCTCTTATCGCCTTCTCGATTTCCCGGTCGGTCACGCCAAAACATTCACAGACGATCTCACCCT
Organism: Thermodesulfobacteriota bacterium; assembly: GCA_034189135.1. Classification (NCBI taxonomy): domain Bacteria; kingdom Pseudomonadati; phylum Thermodesulfobacteriota; species Thermodesulfobacteriota bacterium. The sequence goes on from JAXHVO010000103.1 coordinate 30,926, forward strand.
CTTGTTGCTTTACTCGTTCACCCTTGTATTGGGCAAGCGCCTGCTCGAGAGCCTGGCGTCCAAGTACGGAGCAGTGCATCTTTTCTTTTGGAAGACCCCCTAAAAAGTCGGCAATATCCTGATTGGTGATCTTGTCCGCTTCCTCCACGGTCTTCCCCTTAAGCATCTCAGTAAGGGCTGATGCGGAAGCAATGGCGCTCGCACAACCAAAAGTCTGGAATTTGGCATCCGCGACCTTACCGTTTTCATCCACTCTTAAACTGAGTTTGAGAGCATCGCCGCATGCCATGGAGCCCACCTCACCAACAGCATTGGCGTTTTCCACTTCCCCGGCATTACGGGGTTTAAGAAAATGATCTTTCACTTTGTCAGTATATTCCCACATCGGATACCTCCTTTCTTAATAACGTATCTGCAAACCCTCGATCTTTTATCGTATCTCTATAGTGTGTCTATGAGATCGTTGTGATAAAGGGAGTTTGAAATTTCAATATAATGGTGACCACTCATGTAGCAGGGCTGAAGCTAGTAATCCTGAAAGCTGAAGGGGTCAGAAACCACGCTGGCCGTACTTTGGCAGAAATATCTGATTTTTTCACCAAACGTGATTTCCCAATACTTCTTTTTCTCGCCGTCTTCAGCCTATCCCCCTGAGTAGTTAAAAATAACCTTATTTATTAGTATAATCACATTTTAGGGTTTGGCAATAGATACACCCGGGGTATAGCTGCACCATGCAATACCTAAAGGCCTTTGCCAATCAGTACTTTCTTGGTCTGAGACTCATCTTTTTCTCTGTAGACAGGCAATAAATTCAGCGGTATTTTCGGCCAGTTGGTAAACGCATACAGGGAGAGTTAGGGACCATCTTGATCTTCTTCTTCCATTGGTTTCCGCTCTCTTTCTTTTGCCTTGCCAATCAAATCGCCCGACTCAGTCCAGACAAGTCTGAAACCGGTGGTACGATATCTGCTGGCGGGATGACCCACATTCCGATTGGCAGAACGACACAAGTATCCCGGCCCGAACCAGCTCCCTCCCCGTCGTATCTTTCTGGTTCCCAAGTCAGTCCCCAGGGGGTCTGCCACGGCAAGTGTCCGGTAATCTTCATGCCGGTAAATGCACCATTCCCACACATTGCCATGCATATCGTAAAGTCTATAGGCATTGGGGGGATAACTCTTTACCGGAACCGCACCATCAAAGGCCATTCCCCGTGATTTTACATAATTAAGACATTCCCCTGATTTGATGCGGTTATTGCTGTACATAGCCCTGCTGCAATCAATCCTGCTCCCCCAGCTATAGGCAGTGGTTGTCCCAGCCCTGCAGGCGTATTCCCATTCCGCCTCTGTCGGCAGTCGATAAACCCCTTTTTCCCGTGCATTCAGCTTTTTTATGAATTTCATACAATCATACCACGACACCCGCGCTACCGGCATATCACCGGTCCCCTTTCGCCGGCCGAAGAACCTCTTTCCCATGATCGCCCGCCACTGTTTCAGGGTCACCTCAGTGTCCTGCATGTAAAAAGGTTTGCTGATTGTAACCGGATGCTGTGCCTCGGTTTTTGACCGATGCGGCTCATCCGGCGGGCTCCCCATGGTGAATGTTCCTGCCGGGATTAAGACGAATTCCATACCCAATGGATGGTGAAAAACCGGCTCGGAAGCAAGCACCGGGTAAGGCGCAAAAAAGTATGCCAGCACAACCATAAAAAAAAGGAAGGCTAATGTTTTTACTTTTTTTAACATCTTGGTCCGTACCTTTTCAATCTATTATAGTGATTGCCATAAATATAATTCGGGCCTGTGAATCCCCAGGGAAAATCAGCAATAGGCGTTTAATCCTTTTTCAACAACCTTTCTTAGCCCCATTGGTCGCATAAAAACAAGCCACCCAGTGGGAATCATTCGTTTCTTTTAAAAGGGGTCTTTCCAGTCGGCATTTGGTTTTATTGGCAACCCTGCACCGGGTAAAAAAAGGGCATCCTGTATGTTCCACCGCCTCTCTCTCCAAAGAAAGTAAGGTATTATTTTGATTTGGCTCAGCGGACCGCCCAAACTTGGGCAGCGCATCAATCAAGGCCTGGGTATAGGGATGTTTGGGCTTTTGTATCACCTGATCTGCACTCCCCAGTTCCATCATATTTCCCTTATATATCACCGCAATACGGTCACACAGATAGCGGGCAGCCGCCAGACTGTGAGTGATAAACAGAAGGGTGACTTCAAATTTTTCCCGCATCTCGAGCAGAATGTTGAAGATCTGGGCCGAGATAGAGGCATCAAGCATGGAAGTCGGTTCATCGGCGACCACAAAATCAGGGTTCAACACCATCACTCTGGCAATGGCCACCCTTTGCCTCTGACCACCGCTGAGTTGATGGGGATAACGGTTAACAAAATCATCGGGCGGAGAAAGACCGACTGCTTTCATTATCTGCCACACTTTGTCTTCTCTATCTTTGGCATTTCCTATTTTATGGATAACCAAGGGCTCTGAGATCGTATCAAAGATCGAAAGCTGGGGGTTGAGAGATTGATAAGGGTCCTGAAAGATCATCTGGACCTTGCGAGGGAAATTTTTCAATGCCTTTCCCTTGAGCACTCCCATTTCAAGGCCTTTCAGGTATATTCTGCCTTGCTCCGGTTTTTCCAGTCGGGCAATTAAGCGACCGGCTGTAGTCTTACCGCTCCCGCTTTCTCCCACAAGACCAAATATCTCTCCCCTTAATATCTTGATGGATATCATATTGAGCGCAATGATATCCTTCCCTCGCGCACCAAAAAAGGATGCCCTGGATGCGTATTTTTTAACTATGCGTTCCAGCTCAATAATGGTTTCTTTACCGTTGTTCATCTTGATCCTTACTTACAATCCGAACCACACTGATAACACAGGGTTTTGTGCCGCGGTGAATTTTCAATCCACACCGCTTCTCCAATTTTACATTCCGCCTTTGCGGTAGGACAGCGGTCACGGAAACGGCACCCGGGAGGTGGGTGGATCAGGTTCGGCGTTTCACCCGGAATGGGTGCAAGCCGGCTCTTTTCCCCTGTCAACGTCGGATAAGATGACAAGAGCGCCTTGGTGTAAGGATGAATCGGATGACTGAAAACCTCTTCCCTGGAACCGTGTTCCACCAACTTGCCCGCATACATAATACCGATATCGTGGCACACGTCTGCCACGATGGAGATATCATGGGAAATAAAGATCATGCTGATCCCGAATTCTTTTTGCAGCTTCATGATCTCCTTAAGAATCTGATCCTGAACAATCACATCCAGGGCGGTGGTGGGTTCATCTGCAATAATCAGCTTGGGTTTGCAGGCCAGTGCCATGGCGATGACTGCCCGTTGCTTCATTCCCCCACTGTACTGGTGAGGATAATCTCTCATACGGTTTTGAGGTATTCCAACAAGTCGAAAAAGCACTTCCACCTGTTCAAATGCCTCTTTTTTGTCAAGAGAAGCATGATGGGTAAGTATGGCCTCTGCAATCTGTTCATTCACTCGGTGGACCGGGTTCAAAGCGTTCATGGCGGCCTGAAAGATCATGGCTATTTTCTGCCACCTGATTTTCCTCATTTCTTCATCCGGCTTTTGTAAGAGATCCACACCATCAAAAAGTATGCGGCCTTCCCGAATCAACCCATTGGGGGGGAGAAGCCTCATAAGGGCCATACCCAGGGTGGTCTTTCCACATCCGGATTCTCCGACAAAACCAAAGGACTTTCCCTCTTCCAATGAAAAACTGACATCTTCCACTGCATGGAGATAGCCCTTTTGGGTGTGATAACCGACACTCAGGTTTTCTACTTGTAGCAATGCCATTTTAATCGACTCCTGCCTCCTTCCTCAATCTCGGGTCAAGCACCTCATCCATGGCCCGACCCAACATATAAAAGGCCAACGTGATCAGGGAGATACAAATGCCCGGTGGCAAAAGCCAGTATGGGGCATTGAACATATGTCCGGTCTTCCACACCCACTGAAGCATCATGCCCCAACTGACCGTACTGGGATCCCCAAAGCCTAAAAAGGCCAAGGCCGCCTCAATGATAATCGCCGAGGTAACCCTAAAAGTCATGTAAAGAAAGGAAAGCGGCAATACGTTTGGCATGATATGCCTGAAAATGATTCTGCGATGTGAAGCCCCGGCCACCCTTGCGGCTTCAATGAAAGGCCTGTGCTTCAGGGAAAGGGTCTGGGCCCTGATCACCCTGGAGACCCCCGGCCAGCGGAACAATGCAATGATCAAAACAATGGTCCAAATGGTAAGCTTACCAAATAACGCGGCAAGCATCAGTACCACAAGCATGGTCGGCATAACCATGATCATGTCTGCCAGTCGCATCAGAAGCGTGTCAACAAATCTCCCCATATACCCGGCAATCATTCCTATGGCCGTACCAAGAACAATACTCATAAATGCGGCTGACACTCCCACCAGAAAAGCCACCCGGGCGCCGGCCAGGAGCTGGCTCAGGATATCCCGGCCCATGAAATCGGTCCCCAGCCAGTGTCGCAGGCTCGGGCCCGTCGATTGGGTGATTTCCGGGTCCACTCCTGTCATGGGCTGGTACATGGAGTCTATCAGGGGTGGAATAAAGCTGCAAACGGCCATCCCGGCAAACATCACCAGCAGGCTGAGACCTATCCTGCCAAGGAGATTTTTCTTATAGATTGCCCACCCGCCCCTAAGACGATCCATCCAGGGGAATTTCTTTAAATGCCTTGTATGAGATTTCTCCATATTCGTTTTCATCAAATGATTCAATATCGTATCCGCGGGTCAAGGTAGGCGTAAAGGGTGTCCACCACCAAATTGGAAACAAGAACCACGATGGCAATAAGCAGGAAACAGGCCTGGGCCAGAGGGTAATCGTTCTGGCTTACTGACATCACAAGCTCCCTGCCTATGCCTGGCCAGGTAAAAACTGTTTCAGTAAGGGCGCCCCCGTTAATGGAAAAGGCCAGACTAAGGCCCACACTTGTCACCACAGGCAAGGCCGCATTGGGTGCGGCATGATGGTTTCGAATCACCTTTTCCGGGAGACCCTTGGCCCTTCCGGTCAGTATATAATCTTCTTTAAGCGTTTCCAGCATACTGCTGCGCATGATCAACAGATAGGAGCCGAAATGTACCAGAAAAAGGGTGGTCAGGGGAAGAATCATATGGTGGATCACATCAAAAAGCTTGGTAAAGATACCGGCATCCGGGTCAAGCCATATCTCCTCTGAGAGCATACCCGTGATGGGAAACCAGTCCATCTTGTATGCAAACACCCAGATCAGGATCAGGCCTAACCATGGAAGAAAAACAGTATGGGTGACCAATGCACCGATGGTCATTACCGTATCGGTGGTTTCACCCTTGTGCCACGATGCAATTTTGCCCAAAAATACACCGACCAGGGCGGCCAGGATAATGGATGTGGTAAATAACAAAATGGTATTGGGCAACCGATCCCATATAATTTCAATTACCGGTTGACCGTAATGAAAGGACTCACCAAAATTACCGGTGAAAAAGTTTTTCACATAATAGAGATATTGCATCCCCAGGGGTTTATCGAGTCCCAGTTGGGAGATAAGGTATTCCGCATCCTCCGGCGTCATATCCGGATCTACCATTCTTGAAACAGGATCTCCGGGGGCCAGCCGGAAAAGCAAAAACAGGACCGTAATGATCACAAAAAAAATAATGCTAATCTGAATCAGTCGTCGGCTGATATATTTCCACAATTCCATGTTAGGGGACACCTATCCACTGAAATAAGGTTGATTTATTTTAGGATCACCTGCCCTATTTTGCTTTAAGCTCACAAAATGACCAGAGATTCCCAATTCCTTCAAGCGTTTCCACCCACCCGGTGAATTTATCCTCTCGCACCGCCTCAATCAAATCCGGAGTATACAGAGGAATGTAGGGCACATCACGTAAAATAATCCTTTGCATTTCCTTAATCAATTTCCGCCGCTTCTCCTTATCCATGGTTGCAGCAGATTCATCAGCAATTCTGTCAAAATCAAGATTGTGGTACCCGGCTTTGTTGCCACCTCGCTTTTTGTCCTGTCCTGAATGGAAAAACTTTCTCATCCAGTCCGGATCAATATCCAGCCTTCCATAGCCCAGTATAAAGGCATCAAAATCATGCTGAGATTTGACCTTTTGGAGTAAAGCTCCCATAGCCATCGGCTTGGCTGAGACAGGAATGCCTATTTCTTTGAGCCATTCCTGAATAATTATCCCGCTCATGGCCCGAAGTGGATCATAGTCAGCAGGTGGAGTTAAAATACTGAATTTTTTCATCGGTTCTCCGTTTGGAAGCCGGATTTCCTGGCCCTTGACCAACTTCCCTGCCTCATTCACCGGTGGTACTTTCCAGGTATACCCTGTCTTTTTCAGAATCTCATAGGCCTTTTTGATCCTCTCCTCCCGGCTAATCCCTTCGCCGTAGCGGGGCAAATCACTACAGAGCCAGAACTTGTTGCCGGGTGGTATGACAGAATTCATCCGGGTCGCGTGCCCCTGTACAATACGAGTAATGATAAAGTCTTTGTCAATAAGTACGGCAATGGCCCGCCTGAGGTTCACGTCGCTAAAAGGCAGTTTTCTGAGATTGAAACCCCAGTAGTAAAGGGCACTTCTTTCGTTAGAAAACAGCCTTATTCCAGGTACTTTTTTAAGGTCCTCAAGATACCCTGCCTGAATGCCCCACCAGAACATGTCCATGGTTCCTTTTTTCAGGGCGAGGATGGCGGCATCAGACGTGCCGAAAAATTTGAAAATAATCCCGCTAATGTTAGGGCCCAGCATTCGGCCGTCTATGTTATGACCGGTTCCGAAAAAGTGTTTATTTTTCTGGACAAAAAGAAATGCCCCCTGACGCCACTGCTTCAATACAAAAGGCCCCGTGCCCACCGGCTTTTTTATCTTGTAATTTTGTAATGTGGTGAGAGGCTTTTCGCTGTTTCTGGCTTTTTCAACCACCGGCGCCCACTCTTTTTTTTGCACGATGGGGGAAGTCAGCGTTCGGGTGGTAAAAACAGCCATCGGTTTCTCAAGATAGAATATAACGGTGCGTTTATCGGGGGTTTCGATCTTTTTAATGAACTTCCACCTGGCTCGGTACCTGGGTACCTTGAATTCTTTTATGAGTCGTCCGGTAAACGCCACATCCTCGGAGGTAAATTCGGAGCCGTCTGACCACTTGGCCGGTCTTAGCTCTACGGTATATGAAATGGTCGATTCATCATACACAGGTTTTTTTTCAGCCAGCCACGGAACAAGCTCCAATGTGTCGGGATCCCGTATATAAAGACGCTGGTACATCAGTGAGAGGACCCTGCCGGACCATTTGTCACTGGCCAGCCAGATATTGAGTGTCTTGGGTTCATCCATCAGACCGATTTTAAGGATGCCAGCGGCACTGGCACTGGAAGCTGAAAACCCTGAACCGATCATACAAATCAGGACAAATACCAAAAACCGTATCACTCTAAAGAAGGATTTTCCCCAAAAACAGGTCAGGATCATCAATTTAGCTCCTTTTTCCTTTGGCGCTCTTTTACTTTCTGTTCAATAAAATCAATAACTTTAGCTTCGAGCTTTACATTATTCAGCCGATTGATGCGGGGAATTCCCCCCGGGCTGACACAGTTGATTTCCACCAGTTTATCCCTGAGCACATCGACACCGACAAAATAAAGCCCGTCTTCAACCAGCCGGTCTTTGATGGCCACACAGATTTCTCTCTCCTTGGGGGTTATATCATGTTTATATGCTCTGGCGCCGGCATGGATATTGGTTCTAAAGTCACCTTCTCGGGGTTTTCTTGTCATGGCCCCGAGGATTTCCCCGTTCAGCAGAAGGATTCTTACATCCCCCCCCCTTTGAGCCCCATCTATGTATTCCTGAACCATGATCGGATCTCTTTCCGGGTAGGCTTGATATGCCCTTACATAATAATTAATCAGTGAATTCAGATTGTCACGATCCCGAATACTAACCTTAATGACCCCTTCACCGCCGTATCTCTGTAAAGGCTTCACTACCATCGCCCCTCCGAAATCATAAATAATCTTCCTGAGACGCGCCGGATCTCTGGAAACATGGGTTTCCGGTATGATATCAGGAAAGTTGAGGGTGTAAAGCTTGCTGTTGCCAAGAATCTGCCCGGTGGTACTGTTTATCATAAACACCTTATCGTTTACCGGCGCTAGGAATTCCATGGTCTGGTATATCAAAGGCGGGTCCTTCCTGAGAAACAGGGCGTCAAGATCGGTAACGGTTTCAAAAATAAGCTCCTCTTTTTTGGTGCAGCTTATTAGAGAACGCCAGTATTTTTTCATGGAGAGATCGGGAGGCACCGTGATGTTGCGCATTCTTGCCACAACCTCATCCTTACGGATGTAAACATCATGGGGCTCGAGAAAATAGACGGTATGCCCTCTCTGATTGCACTCGTACATCAAATAACTGGTGGTCTCATTCACCGGGTCGATTGACTCCAAACTATCCATTAGATAAGCGATTCTCATAATCCTCCCTAAGGGCTTACAAGCATACGATTGAAACCGTAAACTCACCACAGGTCTTTAATGTATTAGAAAACCTTTCTGACCGCCTCAACAGAGGAAGCTCAATCCCTTTTGGCTAAGCTCTCATAGCATAGCTGATTTGATAAGGCAATGATCATCAGGCAAACGACAACGCTATGCAAAGCATCCACACCCGAAGGGCGTGTTTTAGTAACGTAAGAATTCATGAACGGGTATCACTTTTCCAGCTTGCCTTTAATGGTTTGCACCAGGTCGTCCCGACCGCGTTGTTTTAACCGGGGAAGTATTGCCTGGTAAAACGGCGCCCTGTGTCTGATGGTTATGTCAAAACCTGAAAAAAGTTCAGGAGAAACATCATTTTCCACAAATGCCCGGGTTTTGTGGAGAGCCCCAATGGACACAAGTTCAGTCATGGTTCGCACACATTTTTCGCATCTTCCGCAGTTCAATCTATCTTTTACATTTGCCAGGCACACTCTGAAATTCTGAAAAGCCACATCCCAATCGGCCACTATGTTTAATTTATCCAGCCTCGATAGCGGAAGATCTGTGTGTTTGATTCTCAAATCAAAGCTGGAATACTCCGGGTCAAGGAGCGGATGCGAACCGCATGGAGCCAGATTGGGTATATCATAGGATGAAGCAATGTTCACCAAACCGAGTCTTGCATCAAAGGTGTGGGCCACTGCAGCAAGAACCGCCCCGAAAAACTTATTCAGCCAGAGGTCCCGCTCATCACACAAATGCCTGATATTGGTATAAACCGGAATAAGGGTCACATCGGCATCTTCCGCCACCAGGGACATGGCGGTTTTGGCTCTTTCGAAAACGTGGTATTTCATGCCTCTTTCAACAACCCCCCCTATATCAAATCCATGAACAAGCAGGCAATCTTTTATGGATCCGGGATGTTCCTTGGGGAAGTTCATTCTGTTGACCCGCAGCGTGGCAAGGGAGTCTATTCCTCCGGACAAAAACATCCCTGCTCGCCTCTGGTCGTTTGAGCGTCGTATAGCAGAACTGATGCCGGTTTCAATATTTAGCGGTCGGTATGCGCCATCTGACCAATATTCCATCAAAGCCATCACCGTTTTCAAGCCTTCCCGTAGTCCCGGACAAATTTCAGCTTCCAACCGGATTCTTTTTTCTCTAAAATGCATGGCGGGTATCAGACAACCGACCAGAAAAGCATGGGGGTTGCAGGAAAAGTCCCCGGCAAATTTATTTTCTGTCTCAATATAAATTTTCCGGGCCGGTTGATCACAATCCTCCCAATCGACATCCGCGCTCACTCGCGTCAATTTTTTCCCATTCTCTGTCTTCAGGTGGGTGATACGCATGGTTCGTCCCTTTTTTGCCAGCACTCAAAGGTTCAAAGCTTTCCGCTGAAACCGGAATTCCGTGTGACCTTTTTATTAGCCGGCGTATCTACTGGCAACGTATTTCACAATTCTACCGGCAATGTCCAGGCCTGTAGCAGACTCCAGCCCTTTGAAGCCGGGTGAATAGTTTACCTCTATGACACTTATCATTCCATCTTTATCCATAATTAAATCCACTCCCGCAATTTCAAGACCCACTGCAGCAGTCGCCTTCAGAGCAATCTTCTCCTCTTCAGGTGACAGATCTTTCAACCGACTCTCTTTGCTCAGATGGAAGTTAGCCCTGAAGTCTCCCCCACTGGGCCTCAGCTCCATGGCTCCGACGGCCTTCCCGCCCACAACCATAACACGTATGTCCCGACGGCCGCCAGGAGGAATAAAACGCTGTACCAACAGGCCTTTTCTCCTGTCCAGGTGGCGGCGAACAACCCGCTTTTGGTCCTCTTTCGTCTCTACCAGGACAATCCCTTCTCCCTGCCTGCCGCTGACCTGCTTGGCCACTACAGGATATCCCCCCAGTTGCTCAACGGCCGTCTGAAAACCTTCGGGTGCGTTAATAAACACCGTTTCAGGAACATAAATCCGTGACGCAGTCAGGGCCTGCAAGGTAAGAAATTTGTTTTTGGTCAGGAGTATGGATTCCAGGTCGTTTACCAAAGCAATCCCCATAAGGCTGAAATGCCGTATCAAAGACAGGCAGGAATCCCCTATGGTGGCACCCTGGCGTGGCAAAACTACATCAGGAGGTTTCATATCCTTGCCACCGGCAAGGCTATATTTACCGCCTTTAAGCACAGGCCACACCTTATAAGGGTGGACAAGGGTTATCCGGTGGCCCTGTTCAGCAGCCGCTTCTGCTAACCGTCTGTTGGGATGATAATCACGATCCCTGACTGAAATGATTCCTAGGTTCATAACCATAACTATTGGTTTGAATACTTAAAGCATCCCTTCCGGTATCCAGACTCCCACCTCTTTGTTCAGGGTCTGGCTGTAAAAGGTGGCCACTCGCTTTGTTTTATTACGCAGGGCAATCTTCTGAGTGGCCACATTATCCTCACCGATAATCGAAAAAAGCTTTCTGTTTCCGATTCTTTCGGTCAGACCCTCCAGGAGCTTGGTACCTATTCCCATGCCTCGATATTCGGGCCTAACCGATGTATAGCCACGCTCCAGATATTGACTGAGATCAAGACCTGACTTTCTGTTGACCGCCTCCACATACTCGAGTCTGGGATGTTTCAAGCTGGAATTTCCCACGATCACATCGTGTTCAAGGACATAACCGATCAAAAAGGCCCGCTCGAGATTGTACCTGACCCACTTCGTTCCCACCGATCCCCCAGCTTCTACCAATCGGCAGATTTCGTCCAGGTATCCCGGTGGAAGCTCCCCGGGCTTAACAAAATGGTAAACCATTTTCTCTCCCAGATGGTAGACCGAGACTCCATCTTCCTCTACCCGCCACTGAGTTACCTTTTTGACACCATATCTGTCCACATAAAGCAGCAGATAGGCCGGATCATTCAGTCCGCTCCAAAAAGATCTGCCGGGTAATGGGGCAACCTGAGTGTAAGCCGCTGGTGTTTCTTTATTCTGATCAATTGGGCTTTCAAAGGGTGACGCAGAGGAAATAAGGCGGCCCCAGGAATGGACAATGTTGGGATTGAATCCCAGAAAACGCATCAGTTCCCGGATCAGGGTCCTCTTCGATCTTGGTGGAATCATTATGTGATTCCATATCCCCGCCCTGGAAAGGTTCCACAGGGACTTGGTCAGGCGTTCGAGCTGTCCGGCGGGATGGTGCCATTGTATCATCTTCAAACCGGCCTGACAGGCGGCAGCCAAATTTTCCGTGCATGCCGTGTGATCCAGCAAACATGTCAAACTCAGGCAAAAAGAAGGCGATTCACCGGCCATCTCAGCGGCCATCTCGGCCATATAGTCAGGCGTCATGCGATCGTCCGCAATTAGAAAACCATATGCTCCGGTATCCTGCGCCTGCTTTTTCAATATGTTCAATAAGTTCGCCGGGAGGATTAAACCGGTCCGGGAGTCGGTAAGTTCCTCTAAAGGCAGCATGGCTGCCGGAGCCAGATAGTCTTTTAACGGCAGACCGTTATAGTCGGGCACCGCTGATTGTTCTGAAGGGCCGCTTTCCCCGAATCTGTTGACTAACGCAACAAGCCAGCTCAGGTCGGTCTCCTGCAGCAGGCTGTCCATATAATCCGCAGCATCCCCAACTATCTTGCCATCACCCAGCAGGGCCACATGAAGGTCAGGCCTCAGCTTTTTGGCAAAGCAAGCCATGGTCAAAGCGGCCGGTAACTGGTCCGAAACGCCTACGGTCAGAATCATAAATTCAACATCCTGGTGGGCGATCCGCCGGGCCAGCCGCTTGCGGAAAAATGAAACAAAGGGATTCTTTTTCTCATCCTCTACAAATACCTCTACCCCGTTCCAGTCCTTCACCGCAAGGTTAGAAAAACCGTTCCATCGAACACGAGAGGGGTAAAAGGCAAGGGAGCCCAAGGCCAGTAAGTCGTTTATGTCTTTCAGGGCCACCATGCATGGTCCCGGACGATAGAAGTCTTCTGTTTTAATTATGTTGAGACTGTGGTCTGCCCCGGCAATTTTATCTTTCCAATGTCTCGGGTTTGAGTTTAGATCTTCCAGTAAAGCGGCGGTATATGAGTCAACTCCGTTATAATCCCCCCGGGTGTTTCGTTTTTCAATTACACCTATGAGACCGGTCAGAGTCTCTGAAGTAAGAAAATGGTTTATAAAAAAATCGAGATTGGCATCATATGGTTCGATACAAATTCCACTGCCAGACATGTTTCCTGCCACATGGGCCAAAACCCATGGTGGCATTGTCGGGCTGGTCACCGGTGGATGGACCAGCAGGATATTAGCCGTCGCTCTCGTTTTCATAACAATTCAATTTCTCATGCGTTTTACGGAGGCGGGCACCCAACACCCGGCAAATATGAAGGGCGATCTGGGGATATTCCCTTACAATTTCGGCAAAATCCCGCTTGTTGAGCATCAAGAGGCGGGTCTGTTCTTCAGCACGGATGGTCGCAGAACGCGGTATGTCTTCAAAAAGAGCCATTTCACCGAAATAATCTCCAACGCTGATGCGGTCAAGTTCAATCTCATGGTCTTTCGCCTGGCCTTTATTGACAGACACTTCGCCGTCAATAATAAGATACATGATCTCTCCGGGTTCACCCTCTTTGATCACCGTCTCTCCGGGCTGAAATACGCTCACTTCCGTCACAGATGCCACGGCTGCTAGTTCGGTAATTGAAAGCCCTTCAAATATCTGAATATTCCTTAAATGTATAATCTTGTCAGGGACACTGATTCCTGTTCCCATACCATCCTCCTTTTCTATGGGGCGAACCTGATTCAGATCAAAGACACATTGCGCCATCTGACAAACATAAATCTTATCGGACCCGGTTAGGTTCTCAACAGCTTCCTTAACCGCCTCATCGACATCCTGATGCGAGACCAAATACAGCGTCAGAACAACCGTCACCCAGTTCTGTTTGGCTAGAAGGTGCGGATATATGGCAGTTGGATCAGAAGCAAAATTAGGCAATTTAAACTTTTTTCTGCCCACTGCCAAACACTGGGATGTAGAAAGGCCTTCCAGAAGGGGCATCATAATTTTGGATAAAGAGGAGTCTAACAAATCATCCAGGGCTTCCACACTGTTTGATCTCTGACGGAGATCGGCTGATGAAATTCCTCGCCAGATGGTCCGCATCTGACCGGAACGATCCTGTGAGGCCAGCACCCTTAACGCATTTTCCAGGCGTACTTTACTTTTTTGCTCCAGGTGATCCAAAAGCAAGTCTCTCTCGTGACTCACCGGAAGAAGGCGTACGGTTTCTGCCTCAGCCATGTTTCGGTAACTTCTTTCAAGCTGAAAACGAGCGGCCCGAAACACATCCAAATCCTTTATGTCCATTGATTCCAGTAAATAAAAAAGGCCATCCCGGACCTTACGTCGTGGTATGATAAGGGATTCAACCAGCAGTTGGGCGTTCTGGTAGGAAGAACTTTCAAGCTTGTGTTTTGCTTTTTCATGGACGCGATTTGACGGATCGTTCAAAAGGGCAATAACTGCTCGCAAATCGTCATCATCCTCTATTTCAAAAGCCTCCAGGGCTTCCATGCGTACGGATTCCATGGTATGGGAAAGATAATTACCAACAAAAGCATTGCTTTCGGAAGCCCCAAGCCGGTTAAGGCCTGCCAGGATAAATGATAGGATGGGGTCATTTTTTTGTTCGCCCAGCATGTTTTTCAACCGGGGAATGTACGTATCCTCTCCGGACTCTCCGGCTGCAATGACCCCTGCCCTTCTCTCGGCAATATCATCCTCATCGAGCCAGGTATCAATCATTTCCCGGTACTTTTCCGGAACTTGATGATAAAGGCCTGCGGCCGCATAGGCCTTGACTTCAGGATATTTTGCGGTTTTAAAGACTTCCGTTTCAAAATCGGATGAGAGCTTGGAATCCAGCCGGTTCGCGGCTTTGGCAAGGGCAACCATGAGGTCCGGACTGCCCGGTTCGGCCAATTCCTTAAATACCCGGATAGCCTCATCCCCTGCCTGCGGCGAAAGCATAGAAAGAAGTTCTATTTGGATCATGGTCCCCTGGTTTTTAAGGGTGGAAAGAATATAGCCATCCAGCCCTTGCACCTCCAGCGACTTGAGCAAACGGGCATACCACAGGCAGTCATTATCTTTGGCAGACAAAAAGGCCTGAACCAATTGGTTCTGCACTTTTTTGTCATTGAAGACATGGCCGACGTCCTTTTCTTCCATGGACTTGAGGTCCAGCATATTTCTGGATATCAAGTCGAGCAGAATTTTCGAGTATCCTCTCTTGAGGAAAAAAGTGGTGATGATCCACCCCGCCACAAAGATCATCGCTACCACAGAAAGATACCTGGGATGGACGAGTCCCTCCGAAAACATGATGAATCCCGCACCCATCAGTACTCCAATCCGCACCACGGTCCCCCGTAAAAACGGCCTGATCACATTCCGATATGATTCCGGGAAAAGACCCATCAGGATGTTGGTGGCAGGGACATTCATGGTGGTTCTCAAAACATTGGTGGATATCCTTGCATACATGGCCGAAAAAATATCAAAGCGCAGCAAAAAAGCGATGAAGGCAAACATATAGTTAATGGGATGAAACATAAGAGCAACCGGCAGTCCCCATCGGCCGTAAAGTTTTCCGATAAACAAAAGAATAACCAGGCTGATAATATTTAGAATGCCCCTGAAATAGCCAAAAAACTCGATCATGGTCCTTTCATTACCAAATGACTGATCAACTGCATAATTGAACTGGTAATTTATGATGGGGATAACGATATTGGGCATGAGGGTCAGCATAATCAGGATTTTAACCAGCCTGGATTCTCTGATAAGAGGAATCACCTTCTTAAATTCTTCAATGATAGAAGTGCGTGATTTTCTTTTTGGGGGAACCTTGTCCGATAGCAGCAAAGTCGGAAAATGAACCCTCATGCTTTTCACGGTAATCGCACCCAGTAAAGTCGTGCCAAGATAGGCCAGCATCAGATTGTCCATAGATATGGTCTTGGCCAGAAAAGGGGTGGCAAAACTGCCAATGACGCCTCCTAAGACTCCACCAGCCGTGATCAGCGGAAACAGGCGCTTGGACTGCCTGGTATTGAAGAGATCGTTGGCCAGGTTCCAGAAAACAAGTCCGAGCAAAACCTCATATTGGGCCTTTAAGATAAACAGCATGGGGTATAGAATATCGATGTCCAGAGGAATAATCAGACGGAGCCCTGCCACAGAAGCACCACAAAATAAAAGCAGATATGTCAACAGTCGGCTTCCCTGAAGCCTGCCCATAAGTCCTACCATAAACCCCATAATCACAAATGTAGATACGGAGTTGACCATGTAAACAATAGGCAGGTACTCGACACCAAATCTCTTTAAAAAAGCGGTCTCGGCAAAATTATTAAAAAGAACACCGGAGGTACGGATGAGAAAAAGAAGAACGGCAGTCCACAGAAACAGTCTCCTTTCATCCTGGTAGATATTTAACCATTTGCTTAAGATTTTCAGCATACACTACCCTCAGTGCTCAATTATAAAAGGAGACCCGGAAAAAAACGAAGTGACAAGAATTCCCCAATCAAGAACGAAATAAGGAACAATTCAACCCGACTTGAGCGATGTTTTTAAAGTTAGGTGCTGATATCCTAGTGCACAGGAATTTGCAAAAATCACAGGAATATCCGTAGATATGCCAAGGCTTTTTGCGCAGCTAACCGTCACAGATCGAGCAGAAAATCGCTCAATTTAGTTCAAGGTATTGTGCAGTAACCGAATATTCTAAGACATACAGTGGAAGTGGAAAAAAACGCCACCCATTATCCGGCAACCGACGACTCGGATTCAGATAACAGGTACCAACGACATTGTCAAGAAAGCACTTTTCTTATAGGCAATCTAAAATGTTGTAATTTTGGGGATTTCCTCGACCGGATTCAATCTGACATTGACGTTTTCCTATCAATGTGGTTTTCTAAGATGAAATAAGGGAAACTCAGTGATAATTGAAAGAAAGAAAATGACGGAAGGTTAATAATATGAATGATACTTTGTTTCTGCAATTTTATAACCGAACCAAAAGTGGTTACTTTGACCTGTACAACGGTTTTCAGACACCTATGACCTGTGTAAAAACAAAGGAGATTTTTACTGGACCGAGCATGAGATAGACCGCACCAAATGGTACTTGAATGAAACATATGAAAATAGAAAATTACCTATTAATAAAGGCACCGTCTATATCAGCGCCATCTATATGAATCATTTGTATCAATCCTACATATGGGCAAAAGAATATCCGGAAATCCGTTTTATCGTAGGTGGACCCATTGCCGCAGAAAGGCGAATCGATAAAAACCGCTGGCATCCGGTTTATGTGAAGGTTGACAGTTATGATATGTTGCCATCGAATTTGAAATTAACCGGCCAAAGTGTAGAGGACTGGTTTGAAGTTCCAAATTTTTCCGGCAAATGGAGGGTGGATGTGCCCGAATTTGTACCGGATGACAGCCGTATTTACTTTTCCTACACCTTGGATAACGGGTGTTATTGGCGTAAATGCGTATTCTGTAACATTGCCCTTCATGCAGGGGAAGTATTCAGGAAAAGAAAGGATATGAACTATGAGTTTGAAACTATGGCACATAATGGACATAAGATAGTGCGTTTAAATACAGGATCTATCACCACCAAATACATCAGAGAAGTACTCGTTGAACTACCCCGGGACCATGACTTGGA
This sequence comes from Thermodesulfobacteriota bacterium, assembly GCA_034189135.1. Taxonomy (NCBI): domain Bacteria; kingdom Pseudomonadati; phylum Thermodesulfobacteriota; species Thermodesulfobacteriota bacterium. The sequence continues at coordinate 48,247 of JAXHVO010000103.1, forward strand.
ATACCGACTGTTTGTAAGACCTGCCAAAGCGGAAAATAGGGCCTTAAAGGAAGTATTACACAAGGGTGGTCACAAATTTCCCAAACTGGTATTGGGTTTTGGTATGGAGTTCCCACCAATCGTATGTTGGAATATATCGGCAAAGGATGTAATACAGATGAAGTATTGGAATTTCTTCGTATCTGTCATGAAAATAGAATACACATTAATGCGAACTTCATATTGGGTTGGAACAATTTGATCCAGGATGATATTAAAGAATTAGAAAGTTTCATGGACCGTGTACCTGAAAATTCGATTACGACTTTTCAAATGAGATGGCTGTTTGCTCATCCACACACCACGGTCCATGACACCTATAAGGGAAAAGCGGTCAGATTGGGACCATTTTATGAGGGTTTTCGCACGATCATAAACGAAGAGCAAATTCAGTTAAACAAACAAGCCGGAGATATTATTAACCAATATAAGGACATCAAACATTACAAACTCGAAGGTATGGTAAATATCAGGAAACATCTGGAAAAGAATTGATTCAATTATGCTATGATTTAGATAATGTGGATTATCAATGGAGGAAAAGATGAACCTGAGGCGGTCAATGGTGTTTTTTATCGCCTTTTATTGGGCGTTGTTACCCTGTGGTTGCAGTGGAGGTGGAAAAAACGTACCGATGAGACCGTCCATTGAAAAGAAGGAGAAAAGCAAACCCAGACTGATCGTACTCCCCCTCCAGCCTGAGAAAGGTCAGGCATACAATGGAATTGGGATAGGGATTCATTTCCTGCTGGGAAATGTGGTGGCCCTTCACAGCGGACTTAAGGAGTTCTGGTTTGGCTGGCGGGTAAAGAAAATCTTCCTCCAAAAAGAAAAACTAACCGCCTATTGCCGGGGTAAGGGTCCCCGGCTTGACATTACCAAACTTGCCAAAGCACAGGGCATCCGTTACTGGCTATGGGGCAGCGTTCAACAGCACCGAGAAATGGTAAAGGTCACACTGGTACTTAAGGATACAAAGGGAAAATGCGAAAAATGGAAAACCGGTCTGATGCTGGATCCGGCCGACCATCTCATAGGATTCCGCAAAGGGTTCTTGGCCTGGTTAAAGGCTTGCGGCCTACCCCTGGCAGATACCCAGGTCCCCAAGGCCTTATGGCCTGAAACCACCACTCTAAAAAGTCTGGATCTTCTGGGCCGGGATTTAAAGACTTATTATTTCCATTCATCCTGGGGTGATAAAGGTCCGCTGGATTCCAAGCTGTTCGATCGTTCCATCTCCGCAGCCCCTTCCTCTTACCTGGCTCACAATCTAAAAGGCTGGGTCCGTTATAAGAATAAGGACTATGAGTCAGCCAAAGAATCATTCCGATCCGCCATCAATATAAATCCAAACGGTTTGGGCGCGATTTCCGGCCTGATGTGGTGCGCGGTTTATACCAATGATAAAGAAAAGGCCTGCCAATGGGCCATGGCAAAGGCCGATATCAGAGGCGAAAGCCGCGAGGCGGCCATGGTCAAGGTGGAAAAACGGATGAAAAATCTCCACTAGCCTGGCATGAGATATTTTCTCATCCCCCACCAACCCCAATGGCAAGGACCGATTTTTCTGATATCAAAATTAATTTTATAAATCGTTGCAATCGTTTTGATTATGATTATATTTTGTCTGTCGATATGAACCTCACTCATCTTAAACCCAGACCTTAGGGCTTAAAAGTCAAATGCGGAAAGGAAAGCGAAATGAATAAAAACACAGAGGAAGTACTACAAGGATTAAAAACAGCCATGGAGGCAGAGCTGACCGGCCATGAGTTTTACAAAAATGCCGCTCAAACCACCGCTGACCCAGTTGGGAAAGAGACCTTCTCCCGCATGGCCGAAGAGGAGATCGGCCACTTCAACTATCTGAGACATCAGTACAAATCCGTTCTGGAAAAAGGTGAGTATGACTTTACCAAAAAGCTGCTAAAAAAAGATCATCAACATGCGGAAAGTCCGATCTTCAGTGATGAGATAAAAAGAAGGATCAAGGACAGTCATTTTGAAGTCAGTGCACTGACCATTGGCATGAAATTGGAATTAGATGCCATGAGATTTTACCGGGCTTGTGCGGAAAAGGCTGACGATGAGGAGGTAAAAACGCTTTATAATGAATTGGCTGACTGGGAAACAGATCATTATCGCGCCTTTGAGCAGCAACTGAATATGCTGAAAGAAGACTACTTTCAGGCAAATAATTTTGTTCCCATGTAAGGGTGTTTTTTCTATTTTTTTAGAATCATTTGAATTTCATGTGCAGCAGCCTGCTCTGTAATAGGTTTACTGGCTTTTAAAGTGCTTCCCAGAAGGCTTATGTTTTAGCAACAACCACCTGTTTCAGCAGAACCACAGCTAGCATTTTCTTTGCCTTTTATCCAGACCTGGATAATATAGGAGGCTCAACCTACACCAGGACTGACTTCTATTGCATGGGTAGGACAGTTATTCACACATGCCCCGCACTCCATGCAGGCGTTAAAGTCGATAATTGCCGCTTTTCCCTGCCTGATCTCAAAAACATGGTGGGGGCATACTTCGGTACACAAACCACACCCGATGCATTCCTCCCGGTTGAGTATCAGTGACGAAACATCGTCTAGGTATCTTATATCTTCCATGATTTGTTTTCCTGTTTTAAAATTAAAATGCCGAATAGATCCAGAAACCTGTTGATATTACCAAAGCGATTAACTGTACAGGGATGAACCTTTTCATCTCCTTTTCAACACCGGAGGGTGAGGTAAAGGGGGTGGCGCCGGTAAAATTCATGGACAGATAGGAGCTTATGGCCATCACCAATAAAAACAGACCGATAAAGGCCGTAATCCCATGAATGGACGATGAAATTGACAGAAATAAAAGCGCGGCAAACACAATTCCGCATAGGAGACCTTTTGCGGCAAACTCTCTAAATGGGATATAGGGCAGCAGTGCGGGGGTAATGACTGCACCGGAAATAATTCCCACCAAAAGCGCCAGGATAGACACCATTCCCCTTTCAAAAGCACTTGAAAAGGAAAAGAAGCCCGGCCCGAAACCGGACAGAATAATCAAAACCATTGAGGCTAGCAAAGCCGGCTTGAGGACCGTTTTCAATTCAACCGGGGTGAGAATCAGCCTTTCAATAAAAGTGAAGGTAACCATTCTCATCTTTTTATCGGCCTTTCTATTGTTTTTAACAAAAGCGGGAATGTCTTTTGCCCTGACAGGGCCGAATACCACTTTAAAGCCGGATTCTTTTTTTACCTTTCCGGCAGTCACTCCGGTTGCACCCAGTTGTGGAACGATCACCCGTTTATGGTCAACCACTTTTTCCAGGGAACATCGTTTTATTCTTTTAACCAGTTCTCCAGTGGAAAAGGTTCCTTTTCCGGCAGCACACCAGACATTTACCCCGCCGGTATCCAGAACAAGAATCCAGGCATCCATATACTCCAGCTCCCGCCTCAGGTGATCAAAGGTCAGTTTGAAATTTGCGGTAACCAGGACCTCTGAAGCTTTGTCAGGGTTTCCCACACAATAAAGACCGGGTGCCACTTTGTAATTGTGCCTGCCAATACCGCTTCTTACCACCAGGGTGGATAGAATATCACTTTTATCCGGTTTGGTTTTTACCTTGGGAACAAAACCGGTATCGGTGAAAACAAAATCTTCCACAAACGAGCCAATGATATACCCCGGCTTTTCATGATCGGCAAAAACATTCTTTGGTCCAATGCCGCCATCGGTCCCTGCATCATCCATTTCTGGCATGATTGAAACCCCGGTGGATTCAAGCCTAGTGTCACAGCCCTCGTTGCTGCTGCAATCAGACCCACAGCCACATCCGGTATCTAATGGTTCTTTCAAATTCAGCTCCCTGTTTATAATTTCGACACATACTTTTTGAATTGATTCAATACATCAAAATCGACACAGTAACACGTTTTTGGTCCTTCAATTTCACCATGGACAATACCTGATTCTTTAAGCAGCTTAAGGTGTTGGCTGATGGTCGACTGGGAAAAGGGGAAAATATTCACAATTTCTCCACATACACAAGAATTGATTTTTATTAAATGCTCCACAATCTTAACCCTGGTGGGATGTCCCAGCGCCTTGAAAATTTTGGCGAGTGTATCTGCATCCATTTTAAGTTTCGGCATAAATACTTACCTCGATTTCTGGTAACTACCCCCGCTGTCAGGCTGAAGCATGCCAGACCGAGTCGTTACCTTTTCTTTAAAAATCCAAATAGAGTTGTTTTCCTTCGCTGCTGTATAAGGACATAAGAACAGTATCTAAGCAAACATCGGTTCCCTTGCAAATACAGCTGTCTTGATCAAACTTGCTTTTCAATTTTGGGCTTTCTTTTCTGTCATCGTTTATCGTCTTTTAACGATAATATAAAAACCATACTCTGTCAATGGCGTTTTAAAAATTTTTAATTTTTAAAACGGAAAAAAATAAGGAAAAAAATTAGGAGACCGTCAAGTTCTAATGGACTAATTTATTGCAGTGGGAAGTTCATGTTCTGTCAAGAACCTTAGCGACTGTCTTTTTAATGCGATCGATACTGCTCCCTCTTTTCTCCACAAAGGTCACTGTGTTCAAGATATCCTGCTGTATTCCTTTTTCCGACAGAAAAGAATGAACCACTACAGTCAATGCTGGGAAATGCTCCCTGAGTGTCTTCACCAGGAGTAAATTATCTGTATCAGGCAGATCGGGGTCTACAATCAAAAGGTCTAAAGGCTCTTGCCCCAATGTATATTGAATGATTTCCTGACCGGTTTTCGCCAGTTGAACCTGGTAACCTTCCAGCGTCAGCTCGCGCCTTAACAACTCCCGGACATGGGAATTGCGGTCAGCTATTAATATGTTGTAATTTTTTCTCAAGGGTCTTCCTTAACTGTTCGGTATTACATCAATATCGACCATGATTACCGATAAATTATGAATACGTAAAATATGATCACAATGGGGATGGAACACTACATGTGGAACAACACTTTATCAAAAACTACGGTATATGGTAGTCGCATTTCAAACTTCTTTTTTTACCAAATTATCAAACCGGATCAATTCCTAAAGTCGAATCGATCCGGTTTTAGCTGCCAAGTATTTTCCATAAAAAATTTTAACTAACATTTAAAGCAAACCCCGCCGGACGAGATTAACCATAACACATGTATAAAAAGCGGTCTTTAGAAAAGAACAACTTCCCTTCTTAATTGCCTATACTATTAAATGCTTAAAAAATTTATGAACGTGTTTACAGCCAACCTACCGGCCTAACAGGCCCATCCCTTTTCAATCACAATACGCAAGGTTTGTGCCAATTAGGAAAGGAAAGGTCAAAACTTATTAACTGTCTCAAAATACAAGCAATTTTTTAATAAGAGAAAAAGCGAGTGAATGCAGGTGAAGAAATTGGGTGTCGGTTGTTTTTACAAGTTGTAAAGCAGACAGACCATTTGATTCGATTTTTTGCATCTTTTGCGATATAATTAAAATTTCATGATCGGTAACAGCATAGTCGATTTTTTCGGCCAGTATATCGGCAATTTCCAGTGCACCAACGCCTATTTTAGGGGAAAGGCAAATGGTAGATGATATCTTTGCCGGAAAAGTTTCTGGTGTGTTTTGAAGCCGCTGTTCCCAATTGCCCGCGTACTGGTCTGCCACCGTATGAGCATCCACTCGTTCTTTGTCATAAGCCCCTGGTATATATTTTAGCTCATTCATGGTTAACTTAGGTCGTTAACTTCCGACGAAGTGCTAAACGTTTTCTTTAATCCTTTTCCAAAACTCAGATGACAAATCGTCTGAAAGTTCTTCATGGGGCCCGATAATTTTCAAGATCTCTTGGTTTTCAAAATCAAGGTAGCCCTTAAGGTCTTCTAAGGAATAATTGAGCAGCCTTTTGACTACGGTCAGCGTGCTGGCCGGTTTTCTGGCCAGGTGCCGGGCCATTTCCATTGCAGCCTCTTCAAGCTTTCCTACCGGGACAATCTTATCAACAATACCAAGTTCCAAGGCTTCATCTGCAGTGATGTCCCTGTCGGACAACAGTATGGAAAATGCCTTGCTTCTGCTTAGAATCCTGGACAGAAAAAATGCCCCACCTCCGGTGGGAACCATCCCCAGCTTCAGATATGGTTTCTGAAACAGGGTATTGTCGGCAACAATCCTGTAGTCGCAAGCCAGGCTTATATTTAAAAACAGCGGAATAGCCAATCCGGAGTTGATATGCACCACCACTTTGTTTAAAGATACAATCTTTAATATGATCTGATTAAAGACGTTGAGCATTTTATGCACAGCCAAGCGGTCTAGTTGGGATTGTAATACCTTACGGTAGAAATCAATATACTCTTCACTTCCCGACTTTTCCGGTGAGCTGACAATGACCACCACTTTTATGGTGTCGGATTTTGCAATATCATCAAAAAAATCCAACACCCTGTCCCTGGCAGTTAAATCAGTTGAACGAATCAGCAGATTCTTATTTAAACTGAGAACAATGGTATCATCGATTTCTTTGGCAGAAAAAAAATCACTGTGATTAAATTGAGCGTTCATGGGGCCCCTTTTAACTCTTGCGAACAATCATTACGCTGCAGGGGGCCTTATGGGAGATTCTTTTGGCCACACTGCCGAAAACCACCAGTCCCATGCCTGAAAGCCCGTAAGATCCCATTACCACCACATCTGTTTGGTTATCTTCCAGGTATCTTAAAATTTCAGTGGAAACATGTCCGTCGAGAACAACCAGGTCATGTTTTATATGCTCTCCCAACCCGTCACCATATTCTGTCTGCATCTGTTGTTCCAGCTTTAACAGCAAAGAGTCTTTGGGTTCATCGGACAACATCATTGCGGCTTCTGCAAACATTGGATTTATCACAGGTGGCAACACATGGATAATGGAAAGACGGGCCTGGTATTTCTCCGCCATTTCGATGGCTGTTTTAACAGCCGCTTTGGCATTTTCCGAAAAATCTGTACAACATACGATTTTTTTAATAGCCATGATTCCTCCTTGGGCCAAATGAAAGCCGGTTATAGTAATTAGACAGTTAAAATGATGGTTGCCATTATCCGGTGCTGCTTTTTAGCCAGCAACCGGAAACGGCCACACACCTGGTTACAGCGGGATAAATAAAAATAGCGTATTTCTTAACAAAATGCAAAGGTCTGTCGTAATTATCTGACCGTAACCACCGGACAAGTGGCATGCAAAATCACATGCTGGGCGGTAGACCCAAAAAAAAGTTTTCCCACTTTTGATCGTTTTTTAATACCGATGATGATCTCATCTACTTTTTTTTCATCGGCAAATCGAACCAGATCTTCTCCCGGATTAAGACCGCGAACCAGAAGCTTTGGTTCACAACATACTTTTTCATTATCAAAAAGACGTTGTGCCCGGCTTAAATCATGTTCGGCATTCACAAAATCCCGCTTGTGTACTTCAAGGCCTCCGGTCATCGAATGGATCAGGTAAACTTCGGCGTTCACTGCTTGTGCCCGTTTTACCGACAGTTTTAATGCTTTGGTTGCCTCCGCTGAGCCATCATAACAAACCATTATCTTCATGGTTGCGCCTATTCTTATGAAGATCGATTCCTCATGCCTTAAACAAAATCCATGAATTTCTCTTTAAAGGCCCGGGAAACAATTTCCGCAGCCCACTCAGGCTGTGTAATAAAGTCACAATTGATTACCATATCAAATTCATACGGAGAGGCATCTTTTTTGCCAAAGACTTTTTTAAAAAAGTCTCTTTGTCCCTTATCAACCTCATCTATCTTTTTTCCCGCCACTTCCTGTTCCACGTTCAGAATCTCAGCCAATCGCTTTACCCGATATGGCTTGGAAGAAATAAATCGGACTGCCAGCTGCGAATCCTTTGGCAAAATAAGGTGTGTCCCTCTACCGACAAAAATAGTGGGCTGCGCACTGGCCATGGAAAACACAGCGCTGATCAAGTGTCTGGTGTAATCACTCATAATAAAGGATTTTTCTCTAAAGAGCAAAGCGGATAATTCATTCATTTTGCCGGGATAGTGTTCATCAAAAAAATCGACGGTTTTTTTGCTTAAAGCCGCATGATTGGCGATGTGTTCAATGACTTCCCGGTCGACCACCCGGTATCCGATCTTCTCCGCCAGCATATCTGCAATCTCCAGTGCCCCCACACCGATTTTTCTGGAAAAGCAGATGGCAGGCGAAATTACGCCCAGTGCCGCTTGTTTTTCTTTGGCTTCAAGTTGCCTTTTTTCCCAGGAGCGTATGTATTGCCCGGCTATTTGAGCGGCATCCGGCCGTTTCTTGGCATAGGTTCCGGGAACGTATTTAATTTTATCAATATTTATAGCCATGTTGCACCTCCCTCTATCTTCCTGATTTTTATTTCAGCGGGTATCTCCCATCAATAAACAAAAAATATCAGAAAATAGGATAAAATCATACCATTTCTATATGTTATCTGTTTTTGTTAAATCTATCTTTAATTCATACTCGTTTGAGCCCTGAATTCTGCCGATTTTAAATCCCAGTTTTTTCCCTAATTTCAACATCTGTGAGTTTTCCGTCAGCACGCTGCCCCATACGGTTTCTAAATTTCGTTCTTTGGCAATTGTCAGGCAGCGTTTAAGCAACTCGGAGCCAATCCCTTTTCCCTGCCATTGGTCCCCAACCACCACGGAAAACTCCGCATGCTTTTGGTTGCGTTCATTGATCACTCTGGCAACCCCCAGCATTTTTTCTTTTAATTGAGATTTAGACAGGGCGACCAGTGCAATTTCACGGTCATAATCAATTTGGGTAAATCGTGCCAGCATACTATGAGGTAGACGTTTGAGAGGGTTGAAAAATCTCATATATACACTTCTCGGAGATAGAGATTCAAAAAGTTCAACCAAAAGTGGTGCATCTTCCGGACGAATCGGCCGGACAAATATATCTACCCCCATAGCGGTTGTTGCCTTTCCCTCATATCGATCAGGATAGGGGCTGATTACTAAATGAAGAGGGCTCTGGATCTGTGACGGCTTCAGCAGCACTCTGGCATCGACCACACAGGCATCATCCCCTTTAACCAGTAGCGGATTGATATCGAGTTCTTCAATTTCGGGGAAATCAATCACCAACTGGGCCAGGCGAATAAGAATTTCTTCCAGCAACTCAATATCGGCAGGAGGTATGTTCCGGTAACCTTCGAGCAATTGGTAGATCTTCGTTTTTTTCATGAGGTTTTTCGCCAGAAGACGATTGAGCGGCGGCAGCGCAATGGCGCTGTCCTTAAGAACTTCTGTTAACGTTCCACCCATACCGAATAGAATAACAGGACCAAAATCACGGTCTTTTTTCGCCCCTAAGATGAGTTCATAATGGCAACTTTCGGCCATGGGCTGGATGGTTACCCCTTCAATTTTGGCTTTAGGGTTATAGGCGATTGCATTTTCCCAAATGGTTTCAAAGGCATGTTGGACCTCTTTTTCATTTGTTAGATTGAGACATACGCCTTTGGCATCAGATTTATGGGTAATATCCCGGGAATTTACCTTTAAAACCACGGGAAATCCCAAATCTTTGGCTTTTTTCACCGCTTCCTCTTTTGAGGCAGCCTGCTCCATCCGGTTTACCGGAATACCATAAGCAGACAGCAAAGCTTTGGCCTCCAGCTCGGTAACAAGATGGTTTTTAGTCGCCAGTTTTTCTTGAATCAGCTGTTTTGCTTTTTCACGATCAAATTCCAGTTTTTTCGGCAGTCTGGCGGGAATCTGTTGAAGTGTCTGGATGTTTCGTGAATTGTGATAGATATCCATGAAGGCTCGGACCGCACGTTCCGGTGTGTTGAATGCCGGAATTCCGGCCTGATTAAAGATCTCCCGGCCTGTTTGCATTTCTGCCCCTCCTACCCAGGAAGTGAAAATAGGAAAGGGTTTGTTTCGAAAAAGATCCACCAGGGAAGCCGCTACCTCGGTCATATCGGTCAGAGCTTGAGGGGCGGACATAATTAAAAGCCCGTTTATCTCTTTAGCAAATAAACAGATTTCCACTACCTTGCGATAAAGGTCCGGGGTGACATCGCCGAGCATATCAATAGGATTTCTCTTGCTCCAGTATGGAGGTAGGATCACATCTAATTTTTCAATGGTTTCGGTTGCCAAAGCCACCGGCTCATATCCGTAATCGGACAAGGCATCGGCAGCCATTACCCCCAGGCCACCTGCATTGGTTATGATCGCCAGCCCTGGTCCTGAAGGTGTGGGTTGTTTTGCCAACAGCTCTGAGCAATCAAAAAGTTCTTCGAATGTTTTGACTCTCAGGATGCCGGCGCGTTTAAATGCCGCATCATAGATCGAGTCCTCTCCGGCCATAGCACCCGTATGTGAAGCGGCGGCCAATGCCCCTGCCCGTGTTCGCCCGGCTTTCAATGCAATAATCGGTTTGACCATCGATACCGACCGGGCGGCGCTCATAAAATTTCTAAATCGGCACAGGCTCTCCACATACATTACAATGCTGCTGACTTCCTGCTCACCCCCTAAAAAATCAATCAGGTCTGCAAAATCGACATCCAGCATATCCCCGATGCTCACAAAATAGCTGAATCCAATGTTTTCTTTTATGGACAAATCCAAAATAGAAGAACAAATTGCGCCGCTTTGGGATATAAACGCCATCTTACCCGGAATCGGCATCTGACTTGTAAAACTGGCATTCAGCTTGGATCGGCTGGAGATAATGCCGACACAATTCGGACCGATAATACGAAGACCACCGTCCTTGGCTTCTTTTTTAATGGCTGTTTCCAGCTCAACGCCCTTTGCGCCTGCTTCTTTTCCTCCCGCGGAAATGATCACCGCACCTCCTGCCCCTAAGCTGACACATTGTTTAACTATTGCAGGAGCGGTATGAATGGGTGTGGCAATAATCACCAGATCCGGCGGGGTGTTGATGTCCGAAAGAGTGGCACATGCCGGTTTGTCAAAAATGGTTTTATAATTCGGGTTAACCGGGTAAATATTTCCCGGGTACTCTCCATGGATCAAATTTTGCATAATGGCACAGCCGACATTTCCTTTCTTTTGGCTGGCCCCGACCACCGCCACCGATTTCGGATGAAACATTTTTTCCAGATTGTAAATACCCATGGTTCTTCCTGTGATTAAAAAATTTCTCTTAAGTTTTCACGGTGATCCACCAGATATAGCAAGCTCGCTGTTTTTCTAAGTTCGGATTTAAGTTCCGGAAGCCTGGAACGATCAATACCGTACAGATGAATATAAACCTTACGATAACCGGCGGTCACATTGTCATAGGAAGACAAAATACTGGCAACACGCCCACCATACTGTCTTAATATATCGGCAAGCTCCTTAATTGATCCCGGGCGGTCCTCGGCCTCAAAGGCAAACTGCATCCCTTTGGTTCGTGCACCGGACAGTGAAATCAGCACTTTGAAAAGGTCTGTTTGAGTGATGGTCCCCACCATTTCCTTATCATGGTTAACCACCGGCACACCGGATATTTTATGTTTTAATAGTATCTCGGCGGTTTCTTCTACCGTAAAGTCAACAGGAACCGTAATCGGATTTTTGGTCATGATGTGTTTAAGCTTAACGGTAGAAATAAGATGAATCAGTTCATGGACATCCAGGGTGGTGACATCTGATGCGGACGCCCTTTTTAAGTTCCGGTCTGTCACGATTCCTACCAGTTCGCCCTGTTCCATAACCGGAAGCATACGAATGGCATGTTCTCTCATCAGCTTGACGGCATCCTGTATGGTATCATTGACATGGGCGGTGATGACTTTTTGGCTCATCCAGTTTTTAACCAGCATCTTTGTCCTCCATTTACCGCATTTTTTGTAACTACTCACGTAGTCAGGCTGAAGCTGTTTAGACTGAAGACTGAAGGGGTCAGTAAAGCACGCTTGCAGCGCTTAAGCGGAATGTGATTCTTGCATCAAACATGGCTCTAAAATGCTTTTTCCCTAACAGTCTTCAGCCTATCCACCTGAGTAGTTATAACTTTCCTTTTACTTCTTTCTCCTACGCACGCTCAATAAGGGAACCGGGCAGTGGCGAAACATTTTTTCCGCTGTTGAACCGAAAAGAAAGCCTTTAAGATTACCCCGCCCCTTTGGCCCCATCACTAAAAGATCGGCACTTTCTTCTTTAATCACCTGGACCAGTTCATGAAAGGGAACACCAACGCGGAATACTTTTTTAACTGAAAGATGGTCGCAAGAAAATTCCTGAGTGACTTTATCAATTTCATCAGATCTGTCTTTTTTTTGAGTTTCAATATATTCACTTGAGGTAAAGACAGTGCTTGCCAGCTCGACCATTCTGACCGCTTCCACATCTCTTTGATGGATCACATTAGCAACAATCAGGTCGGCATTAAAGTTATCCGCCAGTTTACAGGCATATTTCAAAGCTTCCCTGGAATACTCTGAAAGGTCAAAAGCCACCATGATTTTTTTTATGTTTTCCATTTTGTCCCTCCCTCGGTTTATGTCACAACCCATACCGCTTTTTTTCTGGCCAGTTGAATCACTTTACTGCTGACCCTTCCAATAAAAAAATCTCTGACTCTGGAAAGCCCTTTTCTGGCAACAACAATCGTGCCGTAATCCTTTTTTTCAGCTTCCTGAACAATAGCACCGGCACGACTGAAAACATCGGTAATTATTTGGGTACTTATTTGATCAGACGAAAAACCTGATTTTATCAACAGGCTTTTGGCTTCATCAAAAAACGGAATAATAGTCTTTTTGGCATCTTTGATGACATCATCCTTTAAAACAAGCTGTTGGCCGTCTCTTTCAAAGGCATGATCCTCTCTGATCACATGTACCAGTTCCGTCTCGCAAGCATCGCAATCGCCAAGTGTCTTACATACAAAATCCACCGCCTGCATCGAGCCCTTTGAACCGTCTAAAGCAAGCAGTACTTTGCCCGGCTCGACACTCTTACCCACCACCACCAGGGTGGTAAAAGAAATCTTTTCCACAAGTTTGGTTGCCACGCTTCCCAAAGCGAGCTCTTTTATCTTGCCGGTACTCTTTCGTCCGACCACCACGAAATCATAGCCGTTATGAGCTTCTTTGATGATATCTCTGGCAATTCCTTTTTTCCGGTGACGGATCTTCAGCGAAACCGCATCTGTTGGAAAACCGGCATCCAAAAGAATTTGCTCCACCGTCTTTGAGTGCGCCTTCAACGCCTCTTTCTGTTGTGATTCCCATATTCTGGCACTTCTTACTGACTGTCTGAACTGAGGTCCTTTTCCCAGGTCGCTGAAATTTTGGGGGACCCCCCTGAAAACGTAAAATAACACCACCTGCATTTGGCCAAAAGGGGGAATCCGGCTGACATACCTGACCGTTTCAAAAGAGCGATCCGATCCGTCAACCGCTAGTAATATTTTCTTTGGTTTATTTGGTTTCATCCCATAGCTCCTTTTTCGCCTATTATTTTAATAAATCTCCCTTTTGTTTTTTTTATGATCCACCACGTAAAGCAGGGTTCCTTTTTCGCGCAGTTCCTCCTTGAGTTTTTCAATATCCGTACGCTCGATATCATACATGCGGATATAGACTTTGCGAAATCCCTGGGTGGCACCTTCGTAGGAAGTCAGAATGCTGACCATGCGGCCGCCGTGTTTTCTGATTTCATCTGCAATGACTTTTATCGAACCCGGTTCATCTTTAAGCAGAAAAGCGAACTGAATGCCTTTGGTTCCAACACCGGTCAGGGAAATCAGCACCTTGAACAAATCAGTCTGGGTGATGGCTCCGACCACCTGCCCTTCATTATCTGTCACCGGGGCACCGGATATTTTATTTTTTAAAAGAATTTCGGCTGTTTCCTCTACCGTAAAATCCTGGGGAATCATGATTGGATCTTTGGTCATGATATCCTTGATTTTTATCTTTGAAAGAAGAAAAAGGAGCTCGTGAACATCCAAAGATGTGGCATCAGAGGCCGAAGCCCTTTTTAAATCCCGGTCTGTAATGATACCGGCGAGTTTACCTTTTTTCATCACCGGTAACATTTTAATGTCATTTTCCTTTAGTCTTTTTATGGCGTCCTGCATTGAATCGTTGATATCAACAGTGATCACATTTTTGCTCATCCAGTTTTTTACCAGCATGGTTATACCTCCTTGGTTCATAAATATTTTATACTTTGATCATTTGACTGCTTTATTTTTTATGATCCTGCTATTTGTTGAGCAACAAATGTGCCAACATAACTATTGACCAGTCAAACAATTATAACTGTCTGAATATAAATTTGATTATATCATCTTTGAGATAAAGTAAGGAAAGGAGGTAAGGCGGACAGATGTCGGATTATTTTACAGGATGTAAAGTTATAGTAGTTGCCATAAATATGTTCCGTTTTAAATGAGGAAACTGTCTGAGTGTATTAGAGATCGTTAAGAAAGAACTTTGATAGGATATGGTCAATTTATTAAGATAGTGCTAATAACGAAATCAATTATAATATGGTCAGTCTGTTCTTTCTTTACGAGCCCTTATATACGAGTTTTTCATCGTTTAAAATGGAATATATTTATAGCAAACAGTATAACAACTCGCTTGAAGTAAAAACTACGACCGGTCTTCCTTAATGGAAGTTTTGATTTTTAAATTGTACTTTTCTATTTTTGAATGTAGCGTTGGCCTGGAAAGCCCAAGGAGCTTTGCCGCACGTGAGCGATTGCCCCCGGAAAGGGTAAGCGCTTCGCTTATGATAATACTTGCCATATTGTCCATGCATGAATCAAAAAGATTCTTTTCCTTTTTACCGCTGAGGGCCTCTCTGACCCATTTTTGTATTGCCCGGTCGGCGGGTTCATCGGATAATGTGCTCCGGGTTTCACCGCTGATCGCCTGAGCAATTTCTTCATTATGAATCGGAGTCCCACGGTTAAATATCAGGGCTTTTTGGATGGCGTTGCCAAGCTCTCGGACATTGCCCGGCCATGAATGCCTGGCGAGTAATTCCATCGCCTCTTTGGTAATTCCCGGATTATCCATTGACAGTTCGTGTGCGTAGCGGGAAATGAAATATTCGGTCAAAAGCGGTATATCACTAGTACGTTCACGCAAGGGGGGAAGTGAAATGGTGACTACTTTAAGACGGTAATACAGGTCATCCCTAAACCTGCCTTCGTTTAGAGCCGTTTCAAGATCGCGGTTGGTGGCGGCAATAATCCTCACATCCACCGGAATGGTGGAGCGACCACCCAGGCGTTCGATACTTCTTTCCTGTAACAGTCTCAGGATCTTAGCCTGTATGGAAAAAGGCATATCACCGATTTCATCCAAAAAAACAGTCCCTTTGTGAGCCTGTTCGATCTTTCCCACACGGCGATGGGACGCACCGGTAAATGCCCCTTTCTCATAACCGAACAGTTCACTTTCAAGAAGATTTTCCGGAATGGCCACACAGTTAATGACCAGAAAGGGCCTGTCCGCTCGAGAGCTGTACTGATAGATCGCTCTGGCCACCAACTCCTTTCCGGTGCCGGATTCTCCCCTGATCAGTACAGTGGCATCAGATGATGACACCCTGCCGATGGCTTTATAAACATCCTGCATCGGCCGGCTGCGGCCGATAATCGCCTCTTCCGAAGCCTTTTCCGGTATCACGTCCATTTCCACCGGAGTACGCATAAAGCGACCTGCTTCCAGTGCCTGTCCGATCACGGTCAGCATGTCCGGAATATCGAACGGTTTGAGCATATAGTCGAATGCCCCCATTTTAGTGGCTTCAATAGCGGTTTCGGTGGTACCATAAGCCGTCATAATAATGACCGGAAGCTTTCCCTCTATTTCGCGAATAGCCTGAAAGGTTTCTATACCGCTCATACCCGGCAAACGTATATCTAAAACAACCAGGTCCGGAACTTTATTTTGAATAATTTCAAGACCTGCCTCACCTGAAGCAGCGCCCTGGACATGATAACCCTCTTCGGACAAAACCTTTTGAAAGCTTTTTCTCAGCTGATCATCGTCGTCAATTATCAGAATACTATTCAACGTCTGACTCCTTTACGGGAAGGGTAATAATAAATGTTGTTCCTTCACCTTCTGTTGAGGTGACATCCAGCCAGCCTTGGTGCTCGTCCATAATTCGGGTGGCAATGCTAAGCCCCAGACCGGTTCCCTCTTCCTTGGTGGTAAAAAAAGGTTGCAATATTTTCTCCCTTATCGACTCTGAAATCCCAGGGCCATTATCGCTAAGCCGGATAACAGCTACCCTGCCCCGTGGTTGTAAAAAAGTTTCTTCTTCCTGAATGACCACCCTGCCACCTCTTTCCATGGCTTCACAGGCGTTCATCACGATATTAACCAGAACCTCTTTTAACTGTTCCGGGTCCGCTTGGATTTCGGGAAGTGGTTGCCTGCGTATGATTTTTATGGTGACATCATATGATTTCAAACGATGTTCCAGCAATTGTATCACCAGATCAACCACCACTGACGGACTTATTTGCTGCATTTTCAGCTTTGGCGGCCTGGAAAATTCAAGAAAATTCTGCACAATATTATCAATGTGGTGGATCTCTTGGGAAATGACTTCAAAATCCTCCTTCTGGGTAGCAGAGAGTTCAAGTGATCGGTCCAGGGAGAAAAGACGCATTTTGACTGAAGTAAACGGGTTGCGTATGCTGTGGGCCACTCCTGCCGCCAGCTTTCCCACCAGAGCCATCTTTTCAGCCTGCAACAGGTGTTCACGGCTTTTTTCCAGCTCCCCGTGAACCTGGTCTACATCTTCAATCAGATTTCCCACACTGCGGCTGAGTGCTTTAATCTCATTTTCCGCAGGGTGTTTGATGCCTTCCCGGTCAGCCGCAAGGGTTAACCTTTGAACAGGAAGCAAAATATGCTTAATCATCACAAAGGCAAGAAAAACCCCCAGAAAAAAATTAATTACAATAGCAGCTACAGCTATCACTCTTAGTTTTTCAGCCCGAATGCTGCTTTCCTTTCGGGCCTGGCTGATTCTCTCGGTATGGGTATCTTTGTATTGTTGACAAAGGGAAAGAATTTCAAAATATCGATCCCGCACATCCTTGTGAAGTTCGGCACCGGTTTTACGATCTCCTGTTCTGTAATGTGCAATGACCCGATCTTTGTTTTTAATATAAAGCGCGTATTCTGATTTTATCCGATCAACCGTCTCTTTCTCAACTTTATCTTCGGCAAATTCTTTAGCCTCATTGAGCCGCTCATTAAAAACCTGCCTGTATTTTCCCAGTTGTTTGAGCCATTGCTGATCACCATCTATAAAATAGTAAGAAACAAAACCTTTCTGATTGATAAGAGAGCTTGCCAAAGCCTCGGCCTTCTGGAAGGCTTTCAAATCCTTTTCAATAATAGATGCAAGCTGTGCCTCCATCCGATAGGTATACCATACCATGACAATACCTCCTATCATGGTAATAATAACCAACGAGGATAAAATTATAAAAATACGGCTGCGCAGGCTGATTCGATTCCACATCTTAGGGATTCCCTTGCGTAAAAAATTGAGTGATCGGGGAGTTTCTTATCAATGGTCTTTTTTATATACCGTTTGAACTTTAATGATTGTTAGTGGTTCGGCTGGAGAAGCGCCCATTTGCCCGTATCAGCCTTAACAATGATTTCAAGAAACTGACGTACGGTCCGCCTGAGGCGGACTGAGATTCGATTTGAACCAGCCCTAGGGAACAGAACTCCGCGGCAGCGTTAATCGTTTCTGCCTGTATGGATTTCACTGAGAAGATAGGGGCGTGTACAGAGTACCGGAATTATTTATTAAGGTGGATACGGGCAAATGGGCGCTTCTCCGGACGAACCGAGTAGGGATTGAATAACTCCCCGATCCCTCAAAAACTTTATTTTTCTCACAGGCTGCAGGACTTGATAACCTCGCAAACTTCCATAAAAACATCTGTTTTTCTTAAAATTCCGGTGATATTCTTAATATTGTCATCTTTTGTAACCAGCAGAGATAAATGATGCCCCATAACCAGGCGATGAATCGCCACATCCAGGGAATCATTCTCATTAACGTATTCTCTTTCCGTGGGAGTGTACATGATATTCTTCGCCTTCAGCAAAGCCGCCTTTTGACAAATTTCTTCCATAGGTCTGTCAAAAAGGCTGAACTGTTCCCGCAAGGTACATAATAGTTTCTTGCTGAACCCGTAATGGGATATGCCTCTTCGATTTCCTATCTCATCATATTTAGGTTCCAACGCCCTAAGTATATCGAGTTGACTTAACTTTCCCGTAATATGCCCGTTCTTATCATATATCAAAATTGATCTGTGTCGGTACCGGGATTGGTCAAATTTTTTCTGTGCTTCTTCCAAGGCAATGATGGCTTCATATAAGGTGGCATCTTCAGAAGCGGTGGCATAATCAGCAAGGGGAACCATCAGATCTTTCACGATTTTTGTTTTCATTATAAACCTCCCATTTTACTAGTTATTGCTTGCCGGTTGAATTGTTATTTTGACTTTGTACCTTTTTTCCCACTACTCAGCAACTTACTGAGTTTTAATATATTTATGTAGCATGAACCGCTATACATGTAAACAGAACTTTTTGCTCTAAAACCGGCTTTTTATGGTAAATATAAGGATGTTTGGGTTGAAGTACAGCCTTGACTTGATATTGGTTAAATGGTAATTGCTAAGCCCTTATCAATTAATACCAACAAGGTGCCGTGGTATTTTCTCTCTTTTGCACAGAAAAAGAGACCCGGCATTCGGAGTGAAGCCGAACAAATGGGAAATTCAATCAAGGAGGACCTGAATGGATATGGATGAAAGGGCATTTAACTGGAAAAACCTGATTTTTCTCTTCACCGGAGTGTTGCTCTTCGTAGTCGTTTATTTTTCTTCCGCCTGGCCTGATGCGGTGGACCCGATGGGGAAAAGCTTTGCGCTGAGCAGGGAAGGTAAAGGAGCTCTGGCTATTTTTCTGCTGGCAGGAACCTGGTGGGTGTTTGAAGTGGTACCCATAGGAGTGACCAGCCTGACAATCGGTGTGCTGCAGGCCATGTTTTTCATCCGTCCGGCCAAGGAAGCCTTTAAGGATTTTATGGATCCTTCAGTGATGTTTATCTTTGGCTCCATTGTAATCGGTATCGTTTTTACCAAAACCGGATTGACCCGCCGGCTGGCTTATAAAATGCTTTCCATCGTCGGTGAGAAAACCAGCATGATTTACCTGGGCTGTTTCGTTCTTACTTCAGCTCTGGCTCATATTATGGCCCATACTGCTGTGGCTGCCACCGTATATCCGCTACTGGTTGCCATCTACGCGCTGTACGGAGAAGGTGACAAGCAAACCAAGTTTGGCAAAGGAATGTTTATCGGCATGGCATACGTGGCAGGTGCCGGTTCCATTGTGACCTTGCTGGGTGCCGCCCGCGGGGCCGTTGCGCTTGGTTTTTTTAAAGATGTCGCGGGCCAGGATATCGGATTTTTCGAGTTGACCTACTATATGTTTCCAATCGGCTGGATCATGACCTTTTTGTTATGGGGATTTTTTATGGTGGTATTAAAACCCGAAAAGAAAACCATTCCCGGTTTGAAAGAGAAAGCCAAGAGACTCTATACTGAACTGGGTGGCATTACAAAAAATGAAATCATCGCCGCCTGTATTGTGGGAGCATGCATCGTGTCATTGGGTGTCATCGCCATATTAAAAACCAATATGGCCAATTTTCGCGCACCTGACAAAACCGCCATTATTTTGATATCCACTGTTTTATTTTTTATCACCGGGATTCTTGATATCGACGACCTGGAAGAAATTCCCTGGAACATCATCCTGCTGTTTGCCGGAGCAATGAGTATCGGATTTTGCCTTTGGGAAACCGGCGCTGCCCAATGGCTGGCCATCAACTGGCTAACCATGTTTAAAGAATCTCACTGGTTTATATTTGTCTTAAGCATTGCATTTTTCGTCATGATGATGACCAATTTTATTATGAATGTGGCGGCCATCGCCATTTCGCTTCCGGTGGCTCTGGTCATAGCCCCTTATCTGGGTGTGGCCGGTGAAGTCATCCTGTTTTCTTCCCTGGTTGTTGCCGGTATGCCGTTTCTGCTTTTGGTGGGAGCCGCGCCCAATGCCATTGCCTATGATTCCAAGCAGTTTTCAACCGGAGAGTTTTTTCTTTATGGGATTCCGGCCAGTATCATATTGATGATCGTCACCGCTTTTGCGGTGTATATTCTTTGGCCACTGATGGGAATGCCGATTCTTCTGAACGGCTAAACAGATGGGCGCTTTATGGGTTGCATAAATTTTCTTGAACCATTTTTGGCACATTCACCAAAATAAGTTTTAAACCCGTATTAAATTAAAACTCAATTAATAAAAAAAAGAAAAACAATGGATCATTACTATAAGGCTCTGAAACGGAATATGATGCTTACAATCATTATTGTTTCTTTTATTCCCGTATTCTTTGTCAGCAGTACCATTTACTACCAGTTTCGTAACTCATATCGCGAAAAGGTGATCGCTCATCTGCAGGAACTGGTGAAGAAGCATCAACAGAGGATCGACGATTTTTTAAAAGAAAAACTTGCGGAAGTAAAGTTTTTGGCCGTGAGTTTCAGTTTAATCGATTTAAGCGACGAGGCATTCCTGAAAGAAAAGCTGATAACTCTGCACCGGGGTTACAGCTCGGTTTTTGTTGATTTGGGTGTGGTTGACAGTCAGGGCAAGCAAATCGCCTATGCCGGGCCCTTTAGCCTAGGAGAGGCTTTTTACGCTGAGATGGACTGGTTTCAAAAAGCGATGAAATATGACTATGTCATCAGCGATGTTTTTTTAGGATTGCGCGGTCTGCCCCATTTTATCGTTGCGGTAAAACAGGTTTGGAAAGGCCAACCCTGGATACTCAGGGCTACCATTGACTTTGTGGCCTTTAATCGTCTGGTGGAAAGTATTCGTATTGGTGAAACCGGATTTGCCTTTATTTTAAATAAGCAGGGCGAGTTTCAAACCAAGCCAAGCTATGATTTTCAGCCCAGTTCAGGATGTTACGGACACTTTTATAACTGTGAACAAGAAGCGGCCATAGACGGAATTTACACTGAAGAACGGTTTGATGATTCAGGTGTCAAAAGCCTCTATCTGGCTGCGTTCCTTAAGGATAAAGACTGGCTGTTGGTGTATAAACAGGTTTCAGCCGATGCCCTTTCAGGACTCAGTCATGCTCAGAATATTGCGATTATCATTTTTATACTTGGCGGAGTGGCCATCATTACCATGGCATTTGTGTTGTCCCGGCATACGGTTAAACATATTGTACTGGCCGACAGAGAAAAGGAGATGATGAACAAGCAGGTGATTGAAACCGGCAAACTGGCATCTGTGGGTGAACTGGCAGCAGGGATTGCCCATGAAATTAATAACCCGGTGGCCATTATGGTTGAAGAGGCTGGATGGGTCGGGGATTTGCTGGAGGAAGAAGAGTTTGAAAAAAGTGAAAACCTTGATGAGTTCCAACGTGCATTAAAGCAAATTAATACACAAGGAAAACGCTGCAAGGAGATCACTCATAAATTGCTAAGTTTTGCCAGGAAAACAGATTCAAGGATCCAGGCCGTCCAGGTAAATGAACTGATTGAGGATGTGGTAAGCCTTTCGGCCCAACGGGCCAGATACTCTAACGTGGATCTGCGTACAAATTTTCAACACAGTCTGCCTACCATTCAGGCTTCTTTGTCCGAAATGCAGCAGGTGTTTTTAAATCTGATCAATAATGCCCTGGACGCCATGGAAAAAGACGGCGGAGCCATTGAAATAACCAGTAAACTGCAAGACAGCCAGGTAATCGTTGATATAGCCGATACCGGCCCCGGCATACCCAAGTCAAACCTTGCAAGGATATTCGATCCCTTTTTTACCACCAAGCCGGTGGGTAAAGGAACAGGACTTGGATTGTCCATCTGTTACGGTATTATCAATAAAATGGGGGGAGAAATCGATGTCAAAAGTTCCGTTGGTCTGGGAACCACTTTTAGTATCCGAATTCCTGTGGAAAACACAGACTCTGTGGATTTAACCAATTAACAAATAGACAATTAAGGAGGACTGGATATGGCAATGGCAAACGTACTTTTGGTGGATGATGAGGTCCCTTTTGTCGAGACCATGACAAAACGCTTAACCAAAAGAGACCTTGATGTTTCCACTGCATTCAATGGCCAGGAGGCCCTCGATAAACTGGAAAATAGCCGCAGTATTGAAGTCGTCATACTCGATGTTAAAATGCCCGGCATGGATGGTCTGGAAACCTTGCAAAAAATCAGGAAAAAATATCCCCTGGTGGAAGTAGTCATGCTAACCGGGCATGCGACCGTAGAATCAGCTATTGACGGGATGAAATTGGGTGCCTTTGATTACCTTATGAAGCCCTGTGATATGGATATCCTCATCTCCAAGGTTGGAGAAGCCGCCAAAAAAAAGCGCGCACAAGAGGAGAAAATCATCGAGGCGCGAGTCAAGGAGATTACTTCCAGGCGAGCTTAGGGAAACGACATGGAAAAGGATAAAAAGGATAATCCGATCCGGCTTCTTCTGGTGGATGATGAAGAAGGCTTTGTAAGTGTGCTCACCAAAAGACTGGCCCGAAGGAATATAAACGTGACTGTGGCGTTAAGCGGCACCGAAGGCATTCAGGCCCTTCGCAAACAAGATTTTGACGTGGCCGTTTTAGACCTCAAGATGGAGGATATGGACGGCATTGAGGTGCTCAAAATATTTAAAAAAATGTATCCAGAAATGGCTGTGATCATGCTTACCGGTCATGGATCTGAACAGGCCGCAAAGGAAGGCGTGGCATATGGCGCTTTTGACTACCTGACCAAACCCTGTGAGCTGGAAGAGCTGATTGAAAAGATTCATGAATCGGTAAAATAATATGTCACGACTCCGGCTCAGTGGTTCTTGATTCAGGGCTTTTCAAAGATCTCTGTGGTAAAAAAACACAGGATGTGTAAAAGGCAACTGGCTAAACAGACCGATTCAATCTCAACTTAAATCCATTTTTTCGAATTTTAAACCGGAGTTTCTCTGTGAAAAAATATCTTGTAAAAGACTTAATGGTTCCACTTTCCGAATATGCAACGGTTTTCGAAGGAGCAACGCTGCTTGAAACCCTTCTTGCCCTGGAAAAAGCTCAGGAAGAATTTCAACACACCAGATACTCTCACCGTGCTGTGTTGATTCTAGACAAGAATAAACAGGTGATCGGCAAACTCAGCCAGTTGGATTTCCTCCGCGTGCTTGAACAGGAAAATGAACATATTGAGGAAATTAACCGCATCAACAAATTTGGTTTCAGTCCAATGGCTATTATCGCATACCAGGAAAAGCACCGGGCCAAAGGCGCTCCCATAGACGAGGCTCTTTTAACTGCAGCGAAGCTTAAGGTGGAAGATTTTATGCGATCTCCTTCCGAAGGCGAATATATTAAAGAGAGTGCATCTTTAGATATCGCCATTCATCAATTTACTACCGGACTTCATTTGTCTCTACTGGTTACAAAAGGGAGGGATATTACAGGCGTTTTGAGATTGTCGGATGTATTTGCTGCGGTTTTTCATGCCATGAAAGAGTCTGATTTAAAGAAATAGACCCGGTACTACTTTTAAAAGGACACATAATGAAAGAATTAGAAAGGCTTTTGGACAGGATAATCCAGCGGGTAAATATTAATCTTCGGGAGCTTGAATTTGACGTAAATCCTTTTGTTCAAAACCTTATTGCGCCAAACCAGATGACAAAATTCTATGCATTTTACGGTATTACGCCTCACCACCCATTAAACTTTCGATTTAAGCACTCCAACCTAGCCGGAAGCTATTTCCTGGGAAAATGCCGGGTGACCAACTCACTTCTTTACAAAAGCGACATCCGGGGTGATGAATTAAAGAAAAAAGGCGATCTGTTTCAATACCATAATTTTGAAATTCCGGTTGACAGGGATGAGGAAATTGAAATTGATGACAGCTTTCTCGTCAAAACCCTTGTCCATAATAATTCGCATGACCCGGAAACACTAGAAAAATTTTTTATCAGAGACACGGTATCCACCCATTTTGCGAATATCCACGGCTCTCCTATTGACGGAGCATTCCTGGGACCATTTGCAACGGTGGACCTCACTACAATGCGGGATTGCCTGATCGGAGCGTTTTCATACATACAGGCAGGAGAGGTCAGCCACCTGGATATCAAACCTGGAACGGTATGGATACGTTATCCCGAAGAGTTCAATTTCTTGTACCGGTATCCTGTTGACCGGTTGAACAATTATATCTATTTTGCAGCAGGCATTCCACCCCGGGGTATATTTATCGACTTTGTTGAAGAAAGTAAGGAAGCCTTTCAGCGGGTTTTTAACACAGTCAATATAGAACCGTCCGTATCGGTTCCAAACAGCGCTTCCCTTGACCGTTATTCAGTAATAAAACCCAAAACCCATATCAGTGAAAATGTGCTGGTCGCCCAACGTGCTTATCTTGAAAATGCATGGCTCGGTAAAGGAGCTAATGCACAGGAGCAGTGCTATATCATCAACTCACACCTGGAAGGGTTTGATATCACTGCCCATGGCGCAAAAATTATTGAAGCTGATTTGGGAAAAAATGTATTCGTCGGGTTTAACAGTTTCTTAAGGGGCCGGCCGAAATCCCGATTGACCATCGGACAGGGCAGCATCATTATGCCGCATACCATCATAGATATCAAAAAGCCCCTGACCATCCCGGATGCTCATATCGTCTGGGGTCTGGTAACAAATGAGCGAGACCTTGCAATCAACAGTATGTCCATGAAGGCCTTTTCAAAGATCGACACTCCTTTTTCCAAAGGGAATATGCATTTTGAAGGCAGTGGACTCAGCTTTGTTGCGTCATTCAAAGAACGGATTCAACACATTTTGGAAGAAAACGGTGCTTTCTTCCACGAAAACTCAAATCGAGGACATGCCCAGAAAAACCAGAATATTTCGTTCAACACGATCCATCCCTATCCGAAAGGTAATAAAGAGGGATTGTATCCAACCATTCTTATTCAGCCCTGACAGTTTCGTAAAAAGTCTCCCGCTTCAGTTCAGCGGGACATTGTGCTGCTTCTCCTGCTCATTCAATGTACATTAATTCTGAATAAGGGACTACAACTCTATAAATACTTTTCGATAACCGCTTCTTTCAGGTATTGGAAAACATCGGGCCCTTCTTTTGAGGCATCCTCATTTTGGGCAATCACCTGTCTAAAATATTCCATTTCCCCTTTATTATAACTGCCGAGCTTCTTTTCAATCAGTTTTAAAGTGTTATGGGCCAGGCTGTAAATCACAGCCGGGCCGAACACCCTTTCACCGCCGGCTTTCTTGGTTAAACGGCCCATTATTTCATAATGGCGCATTTTAAACGCTTTCGGCGGAGGGCTAAAGTCAAGGAGTTCGGCAAACAGAGCAAGGGACTCAATGACCCCAGCTGAATAGCCGTTTTCCAACGAAGCCGATCCTTCTTTTTCAATTTCTTCAATGTCCGCTTGGTTAAAAGATAAATCCAGCAGATCGATACATTCTTGCCGAATGGTATTGACCGACTCTTCTCTTTTGCTGATCACCACGTCCGAGTCACTTAATATTTTAATTGCATTGCGAATGCTCACCATTTCCTTGATTGTAGGGCTTTTACGAAGGGCAACATCATCAGCGGTGGTATGGTAAATGGCCAGTTCATTATCGAGTACCAAAATCTCACCTTTTTCCTCAGGATTACCTTTAATGTAAAGATCGAGGTCCCGTTTTTGATGCGGCGTGTAGGGACTCATTTCAAGAAGACGCCGCATGGTGGCCTTATCGGTTTTGCGTTCACTACCCGGAGGGCCGATTGAGCCAAGCACCTTTTTGGACATGTTTATGATGTTTATTTTTTTTAACAGATTATCTTTAAAGGACATAATAACTTCTCTATATGAAAATGAGACCTTTGAAAAACAGCACTTTTTGCCCGATTTCTGCGTCAGACTTAAATTTCAATCCTCGAAATATTTTATATATTCCTGTGGTTGAAATTTTCGCCTTCCTTGAACTCGAACAAATATTACTATTTTTCAAGGGTCTCAAAGTGAACATAATTATCTGAGTTTCGCACGAACCTAAGTCTTTCATATGCAAGATTCAGATATAAACTTAGCATAAATAACCTGCCATGTAAATAAAGCTTTATGCTCTGAGCAGGATAAACACATTTGAAAAAATTCGTTTAAGAGGAAGGGTTTAAAGGTTTTTTGTACTACCAAAACTTTTGGAGAAAAAATCAATAAATTCGAAATCGCTTCAGGCTGTATGTGAACCTTTGAAAAACTGAAAAATTTTTAATGGGTGTGGTTTAAATTAACCTACTATTTCTTCTTTAAAACATTACGTTATGAGCTTTGTAAAATCAGCTGGGGTCCTTAAAACGTTTCTATATGAAGGCAGTAAGGAATTTATCCACGGGCATCACTCTTATTCCTTTATACATACGTTCATTTCTGCATTTCTTCACAACCTGGTAATTATAAGGTATGGATAATTTGTCTTTAAAATAAAATAAGTTTTTTGAAATGTTTGAATCATTATTTTTAACTTCTACGGAAAACCATGGCTTGTTGTCAATGGAAACTAAAAAGTCAACTTCCCTACCTGTCGAATCCCTTAAAAAAGACAAAGAAACCTTAAACCCTTCATAAGAATAAAGGTAATTGCAATATTTTAATAGGTGAGAGGCAACAAAATTTTCCAGTTTTTGCCCATCTTCCTCAATAACTGACCAGTCCCACAGATAGAGCTTTTTTTCTTTCCTTACCGCTGCAATTTTTCTGGACTGAAAAGGCGGAATCCTGAAGCAGTAATAAAACAACTCAAATGTATCCAGCCAGTTTGCAACAGTTCTAAAATTTACCTGAAGATCTTCCGCCAGCGAATTAATTGACAGGATTGAAGATGTCCTTTCAGGAAGAAGCTCGGATAACAATGCAAGGTTCCCAAAATTCCTGATCAGGGTTAAATCACGAATATCCTCTTTGAAAAACCTCTCTGTTCTTTCATTATGCCATCTTCTTAAAAACCGATGGTTTTGCTTTATTAAAGGTTCGGGAAATCCACCGTATTCATAAAGCACAGAAAAATCTTCCCGGTTTGATTTGTCATGAAAGACAAGCTTATTAACTGGCCTTACGTCAGGAATCAGATTATTTAGCTCTGCAATTGAAAAAGGGTGCAAGGTGTAATAGTGATATCTTCCCTGAAGAGAATCTCCTCCGCGGCGGTAAATGTTCAGTCGAGCGCTGCCGGTTAAAAGAAAACGGTATTGATCTTTGCAGGTGTCATACTCTCCTTTTATCCATGTTTTCCATTTGGAATGCTTATGAAATTCATCCAGGATAATCAGATCGGAATCCGGGGGCCATTCTCCTTTTAAGGCGGCACGCCTGTCACTTATTCTGTCCCAGTTATAATAAAAACTTTTAAAGCTTTTGGCGATAATTTCTGTGGCCACCGTCGTTTTGCCGACCTGTCTGGGACCACCGAGAAAAACCATTTTTTCATTGAGGTCTTCTTTAATGTTTTCTGTAAGATATCTTGGTTTTACCGTCATGGGTGTATTGTACATCTCTACAAAATAATGTCAAGTATTTTGTAGAGATGTACAATACAGAGGATGGGATTTCATGTAATTATGATGATCTTTATCAACCCGTCAGCTTCGGGTGATGCTGGCCGTTAAGATTGCATTACCGGCCGGCTGCTTTCGGTAGTATCGTTGATATTGAAGAACTTTTTTTATATAGGCATGAGTGGCTTTGAATGGGGGTATTCCCTTATACTCCCTGACATACCGACTTCCTGCGTTGTAAGCGGCCAGCGCTAAGCGAACGTCGCCTTTAAATCGTTTCAACAGTTTTTTGAAGTACCTGGCTCCGGCATGAATATTTTGTATCGGGTTGAAACTGTCTGTTACCCCTAACTCCCTGGCGGTTTTAGGCATGAGTTGCATCAGACCTTCCGCTCCCTTTTCGGATATCGCCATGAGATTATAGCTTGATTCAGCCATTATAATTGCCCTTATCATGGCATGATCCACCTTGTAACGTTCAGATGCCTCCTGAATAACCGGTTGTAGGAATCGTTCTGTGTTGCAGTCATCATCCAGCAAAAATTCTACCGGATCAAAGGCGATAAGGTCTGCCGGAAATAATGAAGGAATCATACTTTTTTCAACCACCGGTTCCAAGTCTGCCGGTAAAGTCTCTTTTTGCGCAACCGAAGTCTGCGTAAAGTAGATATTAAAGATGACAACAGCACTAATCAGCCACAACGCCAAAGTTGCTGTTGATGAATTTTTAAGTGGGTTGGGACTCATAATTACCTTATAATGAATTAAATGATAAAAAATTCAGAAAACGTATGATAACTATCAATTTCAACATGTCAACCAAGCTGCCTGGAGCCATTTTTATATGATCGCATAGGTTCAAATGCAAAAACCGTGCACAAATTGAATTTTAATGATTATTTCTTTATAATCAAAGTATTAGGGGAATAGATTGTGGTTGTCTTAAAAGATTATGAAATGAAAGTAATACATACCGGGCATTTTTTTTCATATAGTATGGCAAGTATGTTACCCACAGCGACAGGATTTATTATGGTTGGTTTCGCAAAAAATATCACCGATAGTTAAGCGCTCTAATCCTCTCCCTTGAAAGCGTCATTTATGTAGATTTCTCTCACCGCACGCTTCGCTCAAGACGCTGAGGTCCCAAAGGAACATTTTTATTGCCTTCCGCTAAGAGAGCGGAAAGCAATAAAGGATTCATCCCTACAGTAATAATAATTTGATAAAAACAAGTCGTTGTACTAAAATAAACGTTGATTGATTTTCCTTTGCCGGCGTCCCTGTCCCTCAACAAGCGGAGTCAATGGCAAAGGAAAAAACATTAAGCTCTGCGTGTTCTGCGTTTTGTGGTGAAAATAAAGCATGATACTTAATCGTTTATCAGAATATAGCTGCTAAGTAGAAAGTTTCATAAACAAGGTTTTGTACAGCTTGACTTTTTAATTGCTTTGTAACACTTTAGGTTTCTCAACCGGTTTCATAATAAATGCCGCCGCTAAAAGGCAACGGGATAAATAGGCGTACCAATTTTGTAATCATAAGGCATACCAATAGCACCTTGAACAACTATGAAATGCAGCACAACGCCCCACTGAACTGAAGCGGAAGGCTCTGTACCAAACCGTCAAATTTTCCATAAATATTGGAGGACACTATGCCAAATAAACGTAAAAAAACGGTTAGTTTTGACGCTATGGTGAAATTTTTTATGTCCGCTTATGACATTCCAACCAAAAAAGATATAAACAAACTGATGGACAAGCTGGACAGGCTGGAAAAACTGATCAGGACCACGGCTGTATCTGGTAAAAAGAAACGAGTGACCGCCCTGAATTTCCCCGAAGGAAAAAGACTTCAATCAAAAGTGGTTGCAACAGCTTCTGATGAAGTGTTTAATGTCATAAAACGTTTTAATAATGGCGCAGGTTTTCCCGAAATACAGGACAGAACTGGTTTCGGGGATAAAAAAATTCGTAATATATTATTTCGCTTGAACAAGCTGGGTAAGATCAGGCGCAAAAGCAGGGGCGTATATATTGCCACTTAATCGCCATAATAGAATTGATTGATTCCCTTAAATTAAAATTTCCCATGCAAACTAGAAAAGGATCTTCTTATGAGCTCATCTTTAGATAGCAACAACACCGGTCTTAATAAAGGAGACCGTATTTCCGGTTACCTGATTAAAAGAATCGTTACACTTAAAGAAATCCATTCTTTTTTTTATGAGCTTGAACATACCGCTACCAAGGCCAAGCATGTTCATATCAGCAATAACGACAGTGAAAATACATTCAGCGTTGCCTTTAAGACGGTACCGACAGATTCTACCGGAGTGGCACATATTCTGGAACATACTGTTCTATGCGGCTCCAGAAAATTTCAGGTGCGCGATCCTTTTTTCTCCATGCTGAAACGCAGCCTTTCCACCTTTATGAATGCCTTTACAGCTTCCGACTGGACCATGTACCCGTTTTCCACCCAAAACCGAAAAGATTTTTATAACCTCATGGACGTTTATCTTGACGCCGCCTTTTTCCCCAATATCAAAGAGCTCAGCTTTATGCAGGAGGGCCATCGTTTGGAGCTCGAAGGCGACGATCCTTCCAGTCTGGTGTATAAAGGTGTGGTATATAACGAAATGAAAGGCGCCATGTCGTCCCCGGACCAGATAATGGCACGGTCTTTATTAAAAGCCTTGTATGCTTCATCCACCTACCGATATAATTCGGGGGGAAACCCGCCAGACATTGTCAGTCTCACCTATGAACAGCTTAAGTCTTTTCATAAACGACACTATCATCCCAGCAATTCATTTTTTTATACCTATGGAGATTTGCCCCTGGCCGAGCATCTTTCTTTTATAGAAAATAAAATCCTGAAGGCATTTAAGTTCGTTGATCCTAATACCACTGTTGATCCCGAACCTCGCCGGCATAAACCTGAAAAGAAATCCTTTCCATATCCCTTGGGGAAGAATGAAGATCCGAAAAAAAAATGCCAGGTCAGCCTGGCCTGGCTCATGGTGGATGTCAAGGATAATTACAAAGTTCTTGCTCTCACTCTGCTTGAACAGATTCTTTTGGGGAATGCTGCATCTCCCCTACACAGGGCATTGATTGAATCCAAGCTTGGAAGCGCACTGAGTGATCAGACCGGTTTCGACGCCAACAACAGGGACACCCTGTTTTCCTGCGGGCTTAAGGATGTGGAACAATCCAATGCGGAAAAAATCGAATCGATTATTTTAGATGTGCTGAACAGTCTGGTTACTAAAGGGGTGGATAAAAAGCTCATTGAATCTGCCATTCATCAGCTCGAGTTTCATCGCAAAGAGGTCACCAACACCCCCTATCCATATGGCATAAAGTTGCTTTTAACCTTTTCCGCAAGCTGGTTTCATGGTGGGGACCCGGTAAAAACATTGCAGTTTGATGCTGATCTTAAAAGAATTAAAAATGCCCTGGTAAAAGGCCCTTTTTTTGAAAACCTGATAAAAGAATATTTTGTGGAAAACCCTCACCGGGTGTTGCTTACCCTGGTTCCCGATCAACTGATGGAGCAAAAAGAAGCCAAACGGGTTGAAGAAAAACTCAAACATATCCGATCTGTCATTCCGCCCGACGAACTGGGGAAGATATTGGAAAACACCAAACAGCTTAAAAAACTTCAAGAATCCATAGAGGATGTTTCCAGTCTCCCCACCCTGGAGATTAAAGACATACCTCCTTCCATTCAAGAAATTAAACAAACTGCCGAATCTGATAACAGGCCTGCCGCATGTTATAATCAACCGACTTCGGGTATTTTTTATCTGTCAGCAGCCGTAGCCACAGGAGCGATTAAAAAAGAGCTGATTCCCTTTATCCCTTTTTTTTGCTTTGCCATACCTAGAATCGGTACTGCGGTTCGCGATTATTCGGAAATGGCCAGACGCATTGACGCATATACCGGCGGCATCGTGCTATCGGCTCATGCCCGAACATGCTTTGATAAAACCGGCAGCTTAAAGCCCTTCGTCTCAATTAACGGAAAAAGCCTTACCCGAAATCAGGCAAAGATGTTTGATATCATTGAAGAGTTGTTATTCAAACACCGCTTTTCGGATTTATCCCGTTTAAAGAGTCTGTTACTTGAGTTTAAGGCGGGTCTGGAATCTGCAGTCATTCAAAACGGACACCGGCTGGCGATTTCCGCTGCTTCGAGAAATTTATCACCCGCCAGCAACCTTAGTGAAATATGGGGCGGCATTCACCAGCTTAAAGCCATAAAACGGATAACCAAAAAACTTTCAAACAGCAGCCTGGAATCGATTTCAAATGACCTTTTGGAGATTGCCCAACAGCTTTTTACCCGCGACAATCTGGTCATTGCTTTGATAGGCGAAAACGATTATTTAACCCAAGGCTTAGAATTGTTAAATCAAAGCAAAGAGCTGTCAGGGATAAACCCCGGGATATCAGGTAACAGTAATGAGCTTCCGGATATTGATTTTAACCATCAAATTTCCCGTGAAGGATGGAGCACATCATCGGCGGTTTCGTTTGTTGCTCAAACGTTTAGCGCAGTCCGTATGCAACACCAGGATGCACCTGCGTTATCTGTCATCAGCAAAATACTTCGGTCCATGTATTTGCATCGAGAGATTCGTGAAAAAGGCGGCGCATATGGTGGTTTTGCATTATATAACGCTGAAGACGGGTTGTTTAGCTTTGCCTCATACCGGGATCCCCATATCGTGGCTACCTTGAACACGTACAAAAACGCTTTCGATTTTATAAAATCGGGAAATTATACAGCTGAAGATATCAAGGAGTCGATTTTGCAGGTATGCTCGGAAATCGATAAACCGGATCCGCCCGGCCCGGCGGCTAAAAAAGCTTTTTTTAGGAAAATTATTTCACTTTCAGATGACATGCGCCGGCATTTCAAAGAAAGACTCCTTGGTTTAACCAAAAAGCAGGTCACCCAGGCGGCAGAAAAATACTTTTCTTCCAGTGGCAAAAATCAGGCAATCGCCGTTATTTCCGGGGAAGATGCTTTGAAAGCCGCCAATAAAAAACTTTCCGGTTATGCACTGGAGCTTTATCGTATATAGATTGGGGCTTTCGCAGATAAGCGCAGACTTAGAAACATCACTTTATGAAGTCTTTGCTGCAAAAGATGAGAATCTTTTTTTTATTTCTGGATTTAGCAAGATTCCGCAGCTTAGACATATTACCCGCCACGAGTGCTTCCTTTTTAGCACAAGTCCAGCGTTTGATTTGTGCTTCTCGTTTTCAGGCCTCAGCAAAGGTTGGAAAGGATTCTGAATAGACCAACTTTAATGGTGTATCGAGTATAGAAGCCGGATCGGTTAACAAGGCCGAACTGGCACGCCGTCATGGCATGAGCCGGGCCGTGTCACGCAGATCATGAACCTCCTCAATCTCGAATCCAGGATAAAATAGGAAATCTTAAATATGTTCCAACCTGAACAACGCTACTTCACGGAAAGAAAGCCTCAAAAATTTGCTGGGCTTTCATCATTAAAAAAGCAGTTACAGGCGTTCGAACATCTAAAATCAGACATCGAGCAGGAATGGAAAAGACATTAGTAAATGGAAGGCCTTCAAAAATTCCCCTTGATTTTTAACTATGCATGAGACATATTGTTGCCATTTATTAATAAGTGAAAGCTTTTTGTCTGCATTTAAAAATGAAAAAAACTCCTATAGAGATATTCCGCAAGCAAGGTGGTCAACTCCGGATGAGTGAGGCTCTTGGACACGGTATTACACGTTACATGCTATACTCACTCAGAGACAAGGGCATCATCAAGCGAATGAGCAGAGGTGTTTATCGGCTGGCAGAGCTGCCGCCGATATCCAACCCGGACCTGGTAACGGTAAGCCTTCGGTTCCCTAATACCGTCGTGTGTCTCATTTCAGCACTGGCTTATCATAATATCACAACCCAGATACCGCATGTTGTATCAGTTGCTGTACCAAGAGGGTCAAGAATACCTTCCCTCGATTATCCTCCTGTTCAAGCCCATCAATTCTCAAATGAAGCATACAACGCCGGCATTGAACATCACGCCATTGATGGCGTATCGGTAAAAATCTATACGCCCGAGAAAACTTTGGCCGATTGTTTTAAGTTCCGCAACAAACTTGGGATGGACGTTGTCATTGAAGCTCTTAGGCTTTACAGATCCAAGCAAAGATCCAATCTCGAAAAGCTGCTCAAATATGCTGAGGTATGTCGGGTTAAAAATATTATGATGCCTTACCTGGAGGCAACCATTTGACCAAAACATCTTGAAGGAAAAACTTTGGCAGAAGCCATCAGGTTGACGCTTGAACAACGCGGGACCGAACTTCCAGATAAGATCGTTGCCTTTTCTCAGGAGTTCATCGCAACGAAACAAATCCAATGGAATGCTTTCAGGAAAAAACTCCAACAAGATCGCGTCCCTACTGAATTTAAAAATATTATCATGCAAATGAGAAAATTTATCGGCCCCATAACATCTTCTCTTACTTCGCAAAAACAGCCTCCTTCAAAATGGTCTGCACCCGGCCCGTGGGTATAATGATGGATTATAAAATATTGCTCGAAAAATATAATTACCTATTGGAACAAGTAATTCAATTGACAGAAGAAAATAACCAGTTGAAAGCACAACTCGGGCTTCGGAAATCCGAGTTTATCCAAAACACTTCCCCAGCAGAAATCGCGGAAAGAAATATAAATGAGGATGAATCGGCTGACAGGAAACCCTTTTTAAATATTGATAACCAATCCGACACTTTTTCTAAGATCCATCTGTTCATGTCACTTTTCAAAGGCCGTAACGATGTGTATGCCAAGCGCTGGGAGAATAAAAATAAGAAGACCTCTGGCTACTCACCGGTTTGTCTGAATCAGTGGCAAAAAGGGCTATGCAGCAAGCCAAAAATTCCCTGCTCCAAATGCGGAAATAAATTTTATGCTGCTTTAGATGAAGGTGTCATTGAAAATCATTTGCGAGGAAATATTTTGGCCGGCATCTATCCGATGCTGTCAGATGAAACATGCTGCTTTTTGGTAATGGATTTTGACGATGCAGACTGGCAAAAAGACATCAATGTTCTCAGAGATGTTTGCATGGAGTTCAACATTCCTTTCGCTGTTGAACGTTCACGATCGGGAAAAGGTGGACATGTCTGGTTTTTTTTCGAAAATCCTTTGCCTGCTGCTTTGGCTCGTAGATTCGGCACCGCCCTGCTTACCCGCTCTATGGGCAGAAGACATGAAATCCAATTTAAATCCTATGACCGTTTGTTTCCCAGCCAGGATACCATGCCCAAAGGCGGTTTTGGGAATTTGATTGCACTGCCGCTGCAAAAAGCAGCCAGGGAAAACCAAAACAGTGAATTTATCGATGAAAATTTTCAATCCTATGGTGATCAATGGGCATTCTTGTCCGCTATCCAAAAGATTCCCGAAGGCCGTCTTGATGGTCTCATATCGGATCTCTCACCCGGCCATGAATTGGGATCATTAAAACCCGATGAAGAAGAGGAATCAGAAAAACCTTGGGAAAGACGTAGAGGCAAAATAAAGCTAGAAAAAAGTGATTTTCCAAACCAACTCAATATAGTCAAGGCGAATATGCTGTTTGTGCCAAAAGCGGGGATTTCCCAGCGGGCATTGAATCGGTTAAAAAGACTCGCATCTTTTAAAAACCCAATGTTCTATAGGCAACAAGCCATGCGTTTATCGACCTACGGTCATCCAAGAGTCATCTCCTGCGCTGATGAAACAAAAGATTACTTGTGTTTACCAAGAGGATGTGAGCTTGATTTGTCCCGCAAACTGGAACAACTTGGAGTTGATATTCGGATTATTGATAAAACCTATCGCGGGAGAAGAATTGATGTGGAATTCAATGGTCAACTGAGAGATGAACAATCTATGGCCCTCAAATATTTAATGCATGACGATACAGGAATACTTTCAGGTACAACCGCATTCGGCAAAACAATCTTGGCGATTAAACTGATTGCCGAGAAAAAAGTTAAAACACTTATCCTGGTTGATAAAGTAAGCTTGCTATCGCAGTGGAAAGAAAAGCTGTTGCAATTTCTCGTTGTGAATGAGCCCTTACCGAAACCATCGGCAAATGAAAAGAAACAAAGGGGAAGAAAGAAGAAAATAGGTGTCATCGGTCAATTGGGAGGTGGCAAAAACATTTTAAGCGGCATTGTGGATATTGCGACAATACAATCGCTGAGTCGCCAAGGAGAAGTTAAGGAATGTGTGATAAATTACGGTATGATCATTGCCGATGAGTGTCATCATGCATCAGCTTTCACTTATGAACAGATTTTGAAAACCGCCCATGCGAAATATATTTATGGGCTGACCGCAACACCAATGAGAAAAGACGGGCATCATCCAATCCTGTTTATGCATTGCGGTCCTATTCGATATCGGGATAATCCCAAAAAACAAGCGGAGAACAGGCCTTTTGACCATTATATTGTTCCGCGGTTCACATCTTTCAGGGTTCCTTTGGATAGAGACGGGGACGATGTGTCCATTCAGGAGTTATACGCCGAACTTGTGGATAACGACTTCAGGAATCAGCAGATTATCCAGGATGTCCTTGAAAATTATAAACAAGGTAGAAACTGCCTTGTTCTATCACTCAGAACGGCCCATGTTCAACTTCTTGTAGATAATTTAAAGGAAGATGTTCAGGATGTCTTCACGCTGATTGGCGGCATGGGAAAAAAATCAACTCGGGAAATATTTCAGCACCTCGCCGACATTCCCGCTGATAAAAATATCATCCTGATAGCAACGGGTCATTTTATCGGGGAGGGTTTTGACGAGCCACGCTTAGATACACTGTTTTTGGCTATGCCGATATCATGGAAAGGTACACTTCAACAATATGCCGGGAGGCTTCACCGACTGTATAAAACGAAAAAAGAGGTACGAATCTACGACTATGTGGATATCCACGTAAAGATGCTGGAAAGAATGTACCAAAAGCGTCTCAACGGGTATGCCTCAATGGGATATAAGGCCAAAGGCGAGGATATAAAAGGTGCCCCTTTGGACATCATTTTTGATAAAGATAGCTTTTTACCTGTTTTTAATCAGGATATAGGAGCCGCTAAAAAGGAAATTCTAATTGTAAGCCCGTTTATCAGGAAAAGGCGTTGTACTCAAATGATCGATCATCTCAAGATCGCTTTGGGAAATAATATCCGTGTCACTGTCGTAACCCGACCACTTGAGGACTTCAAACCCAAGGACCGGCCCGCGCTGCATAGAATGATAGACCTGCTGAAAAACAACAGCGTACGGGTTGTTTTTAAATCCAACATCCACCAGAAATTCGCCGTAATGGATCAAAAAACAGTATGGTATGGGAGCATCAACCTTTTAAGTTATGGCAATGCGCTGGAAAGCATCATGCGCATTGAGAGCGCCAATATCGCCAACGAGTTGATTAAAAGTATAGAAAGCCTATAAATTCAAGAGGTTGAAATTCCCAAAAGAAAAGGTGCCACCCGAAAAGATCGCACCCTTTCTTAATCCATTATATAACTACTTGAAATATATCAAGATTATGTCCTGGCTCCCCGTGTGCAACCCCCTTCATAACCGTTCTCTTTCTCCCCCAGTTAACCTAAGTACTTCAATATCAGCGGGTTATCAGAGATCAGGCCGTCCCCGATGAGGTGGAAGTGGTGTTGAGTCACATTTCCGGTTTGCTTTGGTTTCATCCAGACCGATGGCTTGGTGAGTCAACGTTTGTTCAAAAAGGCCGACAGTGCGCCGTAAATCAGCCAGTTTTTGTTCCTGTTCCCGCAACTGCTTTTCGTTGAGGGTGAAGCCCCTGAGCAGGTGCTCCCGCAGCACATTGGTGGCCCAGATTCGAAATTGAGTGCCGCGCCTGGATTTGACACGGTAACCAACCGATATGATAACATCAAGATTGTAAAAATTGACCTTACGGCGGACCTGCCGCCCACCTTCCCTTTGAACTACCGAGGATTGCTCGGTAGTTCCCTTTCGGGTCAGCTCGCCTTCTTTGTATATGTTACGGATGTGTAGGCCGATGGTGTCCGTATCCTTATCAAACAGCTCGGCCATCTGGCGCTGATTGAGCCAGACTGTTTCCTGCTCCAGACGCACATCCAGCGCAGCCTTGCCGTCCGGCGACCGATATAGAATGATCTCGCCTTTATCGGAACTTTCTGTTTTATCAATGTTTTTTGCCATTAATCCGTTCTCGGAATATAAATTTCTTGGACAACATTTATTTCGCTGCCCGATTCGCTACCCTATTCATTCGACATTACCCAATTGCCATACGGCGATTTTTCCCCAATGGGAGTATTAATTCGCCGGGTTCAACACCGATTGTCCCTTCAACCCGAAGCACATATTCCAGGTAGCTGTGGCTTCGCTCGTCAAAAGATCGCATCAGCCGAATACGGGGCTGCGCGGTTGAAATGCGTCCCGACCATTCGATTTTATTCGTTTTCTCGATCCTCCCAGGCGGTTTTTCTTTTCACATCATCGATAAGAAATCGCAAGCCCTGGTTGTCGGACGGGTTCAACCAAAGCATTTGTTGAAAGATGTGCTCCGCCTCGTCAAAGCGCCCAAGCCGCCAGAGACACAATCCATAGCCGTGCATACAGCGCAGAAACGGTCGGTTGTCGATAAGGCCCCATGTCAGCACACCAGCAAATTCATCACCCAAAGACAGCTCGCCGATGCGCAGGCCGACTTCATAATGTCGAATGGCAACTTGTGGGCTGTGATCAAAAGTAAAATTGCCCAGATGCGAATGGGCATCTAGACAGCGAAGGTCCGCCTGGCACAGCTCCATCAAAATCTTAATTGCCTCTGCCCGCTTGCCGTCATCTTTGAGATCGTTGGACCGGGTGATGGGGTCATTGAAAGGATCGTCAGGGGCCTCGCCAGGCAGCACCTGCTCCATTTCGAACATGGGGCGTGGTCCGTGAGAGATGATCGGCTCGGCCCACTCTTCGATAGATTCGTCATCTTCTCCCCAGTACTCTTCCTTGGGGTCCCACATGCCCATCTCTGCAAGCCCCAAAGGCGCCAGGTCGAGGGCTTTCAGGTCGATCCGAGTCGACTGAATATCGCCGGAAAGATACGGATGGCCCCTGTAGCGCCACTGCTTTCGTGGCATTATCTTGACGATAGCGCCAGGCACCACCTCCCAAAGGCGACTTGTGCGCAGGGTAATGATCCGGTCGCTTCCCAACAAACGGCACCGGGCGGCCCGCTCCTTGATCGCAATGGCAACCAGTTCGACCGGTTTACTCAGGTCGATGTCATCGTCTGTCGTCTTGTGCTTTCGCATTTATTCTTCCCTCCATATACCGGCCTTCACTAATCGCTGAATCAGCGCCTTGCGCCGCAGGTGTCCCGCCATGAATTTTTTCAGATTGCTTTGAAATTGATTTTGGGTCGCGAACAGGTCGTAGGCTTCGGCAATGTCGACGAGTTTGCGGCAGGCCTCGTCATACCCCCGTCCCGATCCGCGCTCGACAGGTTCTTTAACCGTCGCCCAGGCCTTGGGAAAATCGCTGGACAGATTCTTCAGATACGCCTTGCGTTTTTCACGTCGCTTGATCTCCCGTTGCCTGCGGTTCCGTTTTTGTTTTTCCAGCCGGATTAGACGCGCCTTTTCGGCGTTCTGCCGCAAATTTCCTACCGTACGCCGGGGTGCGTCGGTATCGCCCGTCTGTAAGCCGCGCCGCCATGATATGAACCGGTTCCTGATGGACCGTTCGGCCTGCTGCCCCTTGCCCTCCAGCAGTTGTTTCAAGACCGAATTGATCTCATCCCGGGACAGGGCATCGATCCACTTTTTCATTTCCCGTCGTGAAACTTCCTTCTCCTGCGCAGCCAGACTGCCCATGCCGGCGCCGGCCAGCAGGTCCGGGTCCACCTCGAGAAATTCGGCCAGCGCCTGCTGGGCCGCAGTCAGGTTTCCCAATCCACTCACGGATAACGGCTCCATCTCATCATCATCCATCATCTCCCCGGCTACGGCCGCCAGCCATCCGATGTAAAGGCTGCGCAAATCCCCGCGCAGCAATTCATCCCGCACCGGAGCCAGACGCGCCATCCAGCCGCGGCCGTCCTCCATGCCGAAGCGGTCGTAGTTTTCCGATTCCTCCAGGCTCCAGGTAATGATCCAATGGGTCTTGGTGGGCTTGATATCCAACAGGTAAGGCACGGCCGCTGCTTTGGCGGTTTCTCGGGTCAAGGCCTCCATGGGCAGACGCACCATGAATATGGCCGTCATCCAGTTGGCCACATAGACATGGGCATCGAAATAACGCTGCATCAGCTTGTCGGGGTTGCCCTTGAAGTCGCCCCAATTATATTCGTTGGTGAAGCTCACCGGCGTGATCGTGGCCCGCGTTGAAAGCGCCCTCAGCTCGGCCATCTCCCCTTCTTTCAGAGGCCGGTCAATGGCCAGGAACTCATAATACTGGTATTCGCTCATGGTTTTAGTTCAGCCTTTATCCGCCGGTATTGAACTGGTTCAATCATCTTTGTTCACCTTGCCGCCATTTTCCAGAAACCTTTTCAGTTCCGCATCGTCGGCCAACGTTTCATCCCGAGCTTCCTCGGATAGCCGGTGCTGGTTGAAGGCATCGTATTGTTTTAGGGCCAGTTGGTCGGCAACGGCTTTGCTGACCTTGCCGGGATGATTAAGAATGTCTCGCTCATTGAACTGCAAAAAGGCATCCAGCTTCTCGCGCCAGTCACGCATGAAGATCTGTCGGCGGCGTTTGGCCTGATCCTCGGCATAGTCCAAGTACATAGTCACGATGCGGTTGAGCCCCTCTATTTCAGCGGCGTTCAGATAGTTTTTGGCAATGGTGACATCGCCTTTGCGCACCCTGGCTCCTTTCCAGGAAGTCAGCCCCATGTTGGGTTTGGTGGCGTCGGCCCTTTCGGCAATCAGCTCTGCGGCGGTTTTGCCCGCAATGGCAAAATGCAGCTTGTTCTGGACAATGCTGAAAAACTCCAGCGTCTCCTGGGCCTTGGGGTTGTAGTCCACCGCCAGTTTATAGATGTCGCGGATTTTCTGATAAAAACGTTTCTCGCTGGACCGGATGTCCCGAATCCGCTCCAGCAGTTCGTCGAAATAGTCGGACCCGATGTTGCGCACCGCCTTGAGCCGTTCATCATCCATGGTGAAGCCCTTGACCAGGTATTCATTCAGGCGCTCGGTGGCCCAGCGGCGGAACTGGGTGCCCCGGGGGGATCGCACGCGATAGCCCACGGCGATGATGGTTTCCAGGTTGTAGAATTTGGTTCGGTAATTCTTACCGTCAGCGGCAGTTGTCAAGTATTCCTTGACAACTAGATTTTCCGCCAACTCCCCTTCATTAAAGATATTTTTCAGGTGCAGGCTTATGTTCTGTTTGGTGGACTGGAACAATTCGGCCATGGTGGCCTGGGTCATCCAGACGGTTTCATCCTGCAGCCGAACTTCGACGCGAGTGCGGCCGTCCTCGGTACGATACAGGAGCAACCGGCTTTGGAAGGGTAACATCCGCTCTTTATCATTGGGTCCGAAGCTCTTTTCCATCTCATCCTCCATTAACCATCCAGACCAAAGTGACCGTTGGTTCCTTTTTCGATAGGATTATCTGGCTGCAATGCTTCATGAAAAACCACTTCAACAAAATCGGTTCAGAAGCAAGCTGGTGAGATTAGCACAATTAATTTTGGAGAATACTTATCTGTATTATCTGATATTATAAAATTAGCAATAGAAGAAGATAGGCCGCTCAATCACCAAATTATTCATATGCTAAAAGAGCAGTTAAAAATTAAAAATGTCGTTCAATAAATTATCAAACTATATGAGAAAAAACGGGGTAAAACACCTATTTTTTGTCGCATTTAGTTTGATCACTCATATAATGTTTTTAAACACACCACAAAATAACATGCCTTCATAACCTGCTTATTTTACTTAATTAATAACATACTCAACTCATATTTATGTCACATATAACGCATTGAATTCATCAACCACGCATGATCAAACTAAATGCCCCCTCACAATGACCACAATAGAATCGACCTGTGCTTTGGCTTTGAAGAATATAAACCCAGTATTTCATAATGAAAAAGGCCAGGAAATCCTGGCCTTGGAATTGTTGGCTCCCCAGCACGGACTCGAACCGCGGACCCAGTGGTTAACAGCCACTTGCTCTGCCAACTGAGCTACTGGGGATCAGTTTCAAACAGCATAAAATACATCCCTACTCAGTGGTTAATCCGCCTCTGGCGGACCCTGCCAATTGAGCCAGCGGATAATCCCGTCTTTGCGAGATCGCTGAATAAAGATTTAAAACATAAATAAATATATACAGCAGAAAATAATGTCAAGATAAATTTAAATAAATCATATGGCAAGGTCTCTTATGATGAAAGGATATTCATTTTTTCTATATATTTCCTTTCCGCTTCTCATCCCCATAGCATTAAAGCTTTTTTGTCCCCCCAGCTTCCAGGCTTCTTTGCTTCACATCTTCCAAGCTTCCTAACTTCCTATCTTGCCAGCCTTTTATTAGTCATGACCTCCGGCCCAGCCGGAGGCTTGCATAAAGCCCTATAAGGGCATCGATACTGATAACCCCTTAAGGGGTATTATTGTGTTAAAATTACTGTTCTGCGACCAAATCCAT